>JAJYNT010000219.1 GCA_021786215.1 Chloroflexota bacterium
ACGGCCACTCCCACAGGAACGCCTACAACCGCGCCTACCCCGGCGCCAACGGCCACCCCCACGGCGACGCCGTCGCCTCCCGCCGCGCCATCCGGATTGGCCGTCACCGAGGAGGGCAAGTACACCATCACCCTCAGCTGGCAGGACAACTCATCGAACGAGCAGGGTTTCTACATCGATCGCCGCCGGGACGGATCGACCGTCTGGAACCCGGCCGGAAGCGTCGGCCCCAACGTAACGACCTTCACGGACAGTGGACTGACCCACAAAACCACTTACTGGTATCGAGTTCGGGCATTCAACGCCGGTGGAGATTCGGACAATACCAGTCCAGACGTTGCCGGCACCACAACACCATGATTCGATCTTTCTTGTCACAAGATAGTTAGCCATCGACTCTGTTGGGGGTTCCTCAGTTGAACAGAAAACGAGTTGGCTTCATCCTGATCATCGTCGGGATCCTGCTTGCGCTGGGGGTAGGCATAGTCGTGTACAACCAATCGGAGCAGGCGGCGGCGATCGCCAAGCGCACCCCCACCGTGGAGGTGGTTGTGGCAACGACAGACCTGCCGGAACGGGTCCCCATCCCCGCCTCCGCGGTCGCGTTGGCCGAGGTTCCATCAGAGGTAGTGCCGGTGGAAGCTGCCAGCAAGCTGAGCAGTGTGGTGGGAAAGTATCCCCTCACCCGGATCTACAAGAATGAGGTGGTGGTCCAGTCGACACTGGCCGACAGTAGTGGCAAGACCGGTCCCTCCTTCGCCTTGAAAGAAGGGATGGTGGCGGTGACTCTTCCGGGCAACGATCTGCTCACCGCTACCGGGGCAATCAGACCCGGCGATCGGGTGGACATGCTACTCACTCTCCCGTTACCTCGAACTCAGACTCCGCCCCAGGGACAGCAGGCTCAGGCCGCTGTGGCCCTGCCGCAGGTAACCCAAACCCTGCTTCAAGACATGGAGGTCCTGAGGGTGGGCAGCTTCCCCGCGGCGGGACAGCCCGCTGGCAACGCCACCTCGGGCAAAGGGATCACATTTGAGTTGAGTCACCAGGACGCCCTGATACTGAAGTGGGCGAAGGACTCTGGAGGCACCATAGATCTGGTGTTGAGGCATCCCTCGGACAAGGAACCTGTCTCTACAGAAGCTGTGACCGCCAGCTACATCCTGAAAAAGTTCAAGTTCACCCTGGCCGAGCCCTTACAGTAGTCGGTCCAGACTGAGGGCAACGCGGACGGAGGAACCCTTGACCCAGAAGATTAGGGTCCTGATCGTGGACGACTTTGCGGATACCAGGGAGAGCATCTCCAAACTGCTCTATTTCGAGAAGGACATCGAGGTGGCTGGCTCGGCCGGCGATGGGCACCAGGCCATCCAGTTGGCCAAGGAGCTGCGCCCGGACGTCATCTTGATGGACATCAACATGCCAGGGATGGACGGTATCGCCGCTACCGAGGCGATCTCCGCCACGATACCCGAGTGCGAAGTGATCATGATGTCGGTCCAGGGTGAGCCAGACTACCTGCGACGAGCCATGCTGGCCGGGGCACGAGAGTATCTGGTGAAACCGTTCACCGGCGATGAACTGGCAGACAGCATTAGACACGTGTATGAGCTTTCGGCGGACAAGAGGACACGGCTGGCCGCGGCGCTGAAGCCTGCACCGGCTGCGCCGGCACCGGAGCAGGAATCCGCAGCTTCCGGACACCTGATTTCACTATTCAGCCCAAAGGGTGGGGTTGGTCGCACCACGATAGCCACCAACCTCGCCGTGGCACTTCGATCACTGACGGGGAAGAGGGTAGCCCTGGTCGACTGCAATCTGGTCTTCGGCGACGTGGCTGTGATGCTAAACCTGCACCCCCACACCACCATCTCAGACCTCATCCCCAGCCTCAGGAGTCTGGACAGGGAGTCGCTAGATCGGGTGCTGGTGGAACACAGTTCGGGGATCAAGGTGCTGGCGAGCCCCCCACGTCCGGAACTGGCAGAGCTGATCAGTGCCGATCACCTGCGAACGATCCTGACCCAACTGAAATCCCATTACGACTACGTGGTGGTAGACACCCCCCCTACCTTTGAGGACACCGTTTTGGCAGTGTTGGATCTCTCAGATCGGATCCTCCTGCTGGCAACCCTGGAGATGCCGGCAATAAAGAACGTCAAGCTGTTCCTGGAGGTAGCAGAGGCTCTGCACTACCCTGAGGGGAAACTGGCCCTGGTGCTCAACAGAGCGGACAGCGCGGGCGGCATTCGAGTTGAAGACATCGAGCAGAACATCCGATTCAAGATCTCGGGGAGCATCTCCAGTGGCTGGCAGTTGATGACGACCGCCGTGAACCAGGGGATACCGGTGGTGATCTCACAGCCCGACAGTTCGATAGCCAAGAGCCTGCTCAATGTCGCCCGACTGGTTATGACCGAAGCCGATGCCGAGACCGTACAGGTGAAGAGCAACACCACAGTCCGCGGAAACCATGACGCTAAGGCCAACCTGGGTTTGGGAAAGTTGAGACTTGGTGCCCTTGCCCCATTTGTCTCTAGGAAAGGACCCAATTGATGGGACTTCTCAAGCGCATCGAAGGCTATGCCCCGCCCTCGCCACAACCGATCGCACCGCCAACTGGGAACGGAACCGGGAACGCCACGGCCAGTTCGCCCTCTTCGTCGCCGGAGACGCCCGCTCGACGGCCATCGACCTCACCTCAAACCGATCCGGGACGCAGCATATCCCGCGATCTCAAGACCCGCGTTCAAGCCAAGGTTATAGCCGAATTGGATCCCAGGAGCGATCTGAGCAACGAAGCGCAGGTGAGACACTCGATCCAACTACTTTTCGACCAGGTGATCGAACAGGAAGGAGTGGTCCTAACCCGCATCGAGCGTCAGCGGCTGTTTGAGGAAGTGTACGCTGAGATCCGGGGGCTCGGCCCAATAGAACCGCTGCTTCAGGATGCCACCGTCTCGGAGATCATGGTCAATGGTCCCAAAGCGGTCTACGTCGAGCAACAGGGGAAACTTCGGAAGAGCGACATCGAGTTCGATGATGACGAGCACGTCATGCGGATCATCGACCGAATAGTCGCGCCCCTGGGTCGTCACATCGACGAGAGCTCGCCCATGGTGGATGCCCGCTTGCCAGATGGCTCCCGCGTGAACGCCATCATCCCGCCGCTGTCGCTGATAGGGCCCTCCGTCACGATCCGGAAGTTCTCCAAGACCCCACTCACGGTGGATGACCTGATCCGCTTCGGCAGTATGACCCCGGAGCTGGCGGATTTCCTGAAAGCATGCGTGAAGTCGAAACTGAATATCATCGTGTCGGGTGGCACCGGTTCCGGCAAGACCACCCTTCTGAACGTCCTCTCCAGCTTCATCCCGGATGACGAGCGGATAGTGACCATAGAGGATGCGGCGGAGCTGCAGCTCCGACAGGAGCATGTGGTGCGGCTGGAATCCCGCCCTCCAAACATCGAGGGGAAGGGGGCCGTTCGGATCCGCGATTTGGTGATCAACGCCCTCCGAATGAGGCCCGACCGGATAGTGGTAGGCGAGTGTCGAGGCGCCGAAGCACTGGACATGCTCCAGGCGATGAACACCGGCCACGACGGATCGCTGACCACAGGGCACGCCAACACACCGCGAGACATTCTCTCTCGCCTCGAGACCATGGTGCTGATGGCCGGCATGGATCTGCCTCACAGGGCGATCCGAGAGCAGATCTCCGCGGCCCTCGATCTGATCATCCAGCAAGCTCGGTTACGAGACGGCTCGCGGCGTGTTGTCAACGTCACCGAGGTCCAGGGAATGGAGGGCGACATTATCGTACTGCAGGACATCTTCGTCTTCGAGCAACAGGGCGAAGAGGGGGGGAAGATCATCGGCCGACTCAAGCCGACCGGGATCCGCCCCAAGTTCATGACCAAGATCGAGGAAGCCAACATACACCTATCGCCCTCGGTCTTCGGCATCAACGAGAGATTCTTCTAGGAGGCCCCCATGCCCTACCTGTTGAGCATCGTCGCCTTTGCCGCGCTCCTGCTGGTGGCTGTCGGGCTGGCTTGGGCGATCCAGCCTTCTCGCGGTCTGATCAGCGACAGATTGGCCCGATATGGGAGCAGGCAGGTCGGGGGGCGAGAATCGGGCGAGCATGAGGAGCAGCGGCAGCGCAGCGCGCCTATCACCGACGCGGTCACCAGGACCGTGGAAAGGGCCGTCGCCAACAAAGGTTTCGCACAGCAGATAGCGCTGGATCTGGCCAGAGCGGACCTGAAGCTAACTGTTTCTGAGTACCTGGTTATCACAGCGATGGTCGCTTTGGTAACCACGACCTTGGCCTCTCTGATCTCTCACAGCTTCCTGGTCGGTTGCATCTTCGGTCTCGCCTCCATGTACTTTCCTCGGTGGTACGTCAGGAATCGAGAGCGAAAGCGTGTGATCGCCTTCAACAATCAACTGGCAGACACCATCGGGATCATGGCCAACTCGCTTCGATCCGGATACAGCCTGCTGCAGGCGATGGAGCTAGTGGCCAGGGAGACCCCTCCGCCCATGGGAGAGGAGTTTGGCCGCGTGGTCAGGGAGGTAGGGCTGGGGCTGGCTCCAGAGAAAGCACTGGAGAACCTGGTCCGCAGGATCAACAGCGACGATCTTGATCTCATGGTCACCGCCATCAAGGTGCAGCACGAAGTGGGAGGAAACCTCTCCAGGATCCTGGACACCATCGGCAACACCATCCGAGAGAGGGTGCGGATCAAGGGCGAGATCAAGGTGCTGACCGCCCAGCAATCGATGGCGGGATATATCATAGCCGGATTGCCCCTGGCTCTCACGGGGGTGCTGCTGCTGCTGAACCCTTCCTATATTATGAAGCTGTTCATGCCAGGCTGGTACATATTGATGCCCATATGCGGCGGTCTGGGCATCGTGTTGGGCTTCATCGCCATCCGCAAGATCGTCGCCATTGAAGTCTGAAGGGCGATTAGCTGGAGGTTAGAGGGACTCGATGTCGATACTGCTTGGGGTTACGGCTGCGCTGGCAATCCTGCTCATTATGATAGGCATCTCCATCCCCGCGACCGCTCCGGACCCGATCCGTGCCCGGCTGTCGCAGTTCGCTGAGCGGCCGACGACCCTGGAAGAGATCGAGCTCTCGCGGCCCTTCGCGGATCGGGTGCTCCGCCCTATGATCCTTCAGGTTGCCCGCATCATCACCCGCTTCCTGCCGAAGAGAAGGCGCGGTGGGAGCGACGACCCGGGGTTCAGCGGCATTCAGAAACGGTTGGCACTGGCCGGAAACCCCAACAACCTGAGCGCGAACGATTTCCTCGGCGTCCTGGGTGTCAGCGTGATCGCCATGGCCGGGCTGGTCTTCCTGCTGATGGGCCTGGCAGGAGCCGACGTGGCTACCGCGGCGCTCTTGGGACTGGCCGGGGGCGGGATCGGCTATTACATACCCACCTTGTGGCTTAGCTCCAAGATCAAGTCTCGGCAGAAAGAGATCCAGCAAGCCATGCCCGATTCTCTCGACCTGCTGGTGATCAGCGTGGAGGCCGGGTTGGGTTTCGACGCCGCGGTGCAGCGCCTGACGGAGAAGGCGGATCACGCGCTGGCCAAGGAGTTTCGGAGGATGCTGGCAGAGGTTCGCATGGGACGATCGCGCAGGGACGCCCTGAAAGACATGGTCAACCGCACCGAGGTCCCGGACCTGAACACCTTCGTGTCGGCCATCATCCAGGCGGATCAATTGGGAGTGAGCGTCTCCCGAGTGCTCTCGGTGCAATCTGAGCAGATACGGCTGCTGAGAAGGCAGCGGGCCGAAGAGGCGGCTGCCAAGGCTCCCCTGAAGATGCTGTTTCCCATGATCCTGCTGATCTTTCCGTCCATGTTCATCGTGATCCTGGGTCCATCCATCCCGAGCGTTCTGGGTGGAGGAAGCTTCTGAGAATGGCAACCGCACCCCTCGAGGTCCAATGAAAGCCATTAACTCCAGTCGAGATGTCGTCGTGGCCCTCAAGGTGCAGCACGCGGTCAGTTTGTGGGCTAGATCGCGAGGCTTGCTGGGACGAAAGACCCTGGAGCCAGGGGAGGGATTGCTGATCGATCCCTGCTCCGGCATCCACACCTGGGGCATGGCCTTCCCCATCGACGCGGCCTTCCTCAGCAGGGATGGCTCGATCGTCCACATAGCCCGAAAGATAGGACCCTGGAGAATGAGCCGCTACGTCTTCAAAGCCCGAACCGTACTGGAACTCCCGGCCGGCACACTGGAAGAGACCGGTACCCGTGTGGGAGACAAGCTGGTCTTCGAAGCGTGAGGATTGACCTGCAGCCACTCCTGGCCCTGTTCTTCCCTTCCCGTTGCGTGGGATGCGGACTTCGGGGCGTGGATCTCTGCCAGGACTGCCTCTCTACCATGCGGTCGCTCGATGCTAGCTCTTGCCCTCGCTGCGGGCGCCGGTCGAGGCTGGGGGCCCTCTGCCCGACCTGCGCCCGATATGAGGGACCGCTGGCCGGGATTCGAGCGGCCTGCGTCTACGACGGCGTGATTCGGCAGGCCATCCACAGCTTCAAGTATCGGCATCGTCGGAGTCTCGCGGGGCCGTTGGCGCGGCTGGTCGGTCAGGAAATGCGGCGAAGACCGCTCCAGATAGACCTGTTGGTCCCCGTGCCCCTTCACCCCAAACGTTTGGCCGAACGAGGCTACAACCAGTCGGTGCTGCTGGCGCGAGAAGTGGGAAGTGAGCTGGGAACTCCGGTAGCAGAGCCGCTTGAACGATGTCGGGAAACCTCGGCCCAGGCCGGCCTGAGGGCATCCGCCCGACAGAGCAACGTAAGAGACGCCTTTCGTTGTCGAGATGGCAGCGAACTAGCCGGACAGCGAGTCGGGATTGTGGACGACGTCTGCACGACGGGGGCTACCCTGGAGGATTGCGCGCGAGCCCTCCGTGAAGCCGGTTGTGCATCTATCTGGGGCATCGTGGTGGCGAGAGACCTATGAACTCGAAGGGCAAACAAACTGGAATACCGCGCTGGCTGCCCTGGTTCTTCCCCTCCATGGCCGACATCCTGTTCATCGCCCTGCTCGGGCTGGTCCTCGGGTTGCGCTCTCAACAGCTTCTCAACGCCGATGGCGACCTTGCAAGGCACCTGGCGGTCGGGCAGCGGATATTGGCAACCGGCACAATCCCCACTGTAGATCTGTTCTCCTACACGAAGGGAGGGCAACCATTCACGCCCTACGAATGGCTCTCGGAGGTGATCTTCGCGGCCGTCTACCTTCGGTTAGGGCTCGCCGGGGTCGCAACCCTCGCGGCCGCGATCGCCGCGTTGCCTTTCCTGTTATTGATGCGCTGGGCAGTGCGAGATGGCGCCAATCCGTTCGTGGCCGTCGGGCTGGTAACGGCAGGCGCCCTCGCCAGTTCGATGCACTGGCTCGCCAGACCCCACCTCTTCACGATCCTGCTGGCGGTACTGTGGACCCGGGCCCTGATGCGCCATCGGTCCACCGGTTCGCTGAGGCCGCTGCTGCTGCTACCCCCGATGATGGCGCTCTGGGCCAACCTCCACGGCGGATTCCTCGTGGGGTTCGTGATCCTCGGGGTATTCCTTGCCGGCGGCTTCGTGCAGTCGCGATGGGAAGACTGGGCGACGGAACCCTTCGAGCGACCCTCCATGGAACAGCATGATGCGGATATCGCGGGCGGGCAGGCTTTAGTGTCTGGTTCTCGGAACCGACAGGGTCT
>JAJYNT010000366.1 GCA_021786215.1 Chloroflexota bacterium
GGGCACGTCCTTTGCCAGACACCACTTCGCGGTCTGTATGGACCGTGCCGATTGCCCTACCCGGGCTTCTCAGTGATTCATGCGGGAGGAGATCTTTCCTTGGGCAAGAAGCCAGAAGACAAGATACCAGTTCGGCAGGAAGACACGCACGAACGCCATCTGCAATACCCTCAGGAGTCGTGGACCGAGGTCGACGCGGAGGGAGACGACTCCGAGATGGCGCAGGGGAGGGAATCACAGGAGCCGTTCTATACCCCCCTGGTCTCGGAGGCTGCCGAGCGGAGGGTGAAGAAGGAGCGGCAGGAGCGAGTTCTCCGGGAGGCGGAATCGCAGACAGAATCCGATGAGCCGGATGAAGCCTCTGGTGGGGACCAAGAGAAGTAGACGGCCGTGGGGAGGTGGTGGCCTCTCGCTGCTTCCCCCGTTCTCCAGCTTGAGACGCGATGATCTTGAATCAGCAGCACCCTCCGAGAAGGGTGCTGGATGGTTGGTGTTGAGTGCTGCACATCGACTCGCTCATCGCGAGTAGTTGGGCGCCTCGCGAGTCAGAAAGATGTCGTGGACGTGACTTTCCGTCAGGCTGGCCTGCGTGATTCGGACCATCTGGGCATTCTCCTGCAGTTCCTCAACTGTCCTACAACCCACGTAGCCCATCCCAGATCGGAGACCACCCACCAGCTGATGAAGCACCTGGGACAGCGGCCCCTTGTAGGGGACACGCCCCTCCACGCCCTCCGGCACCAGCTTCTCCCCCTCGGCCTGGCCGTACCTGTCCCTGCCGAAGTACTTCATGGCACCCAGAGAGCCCATCCCGCGGTAGTCCTTGTAGCGGTCACCCTGGTAGACGATTACCTCGCCGGGGCTCTCCTCCACGCCCGCCAGCAGGTTGCCCAGCATCACCACGTCAGCGCCTGCCGTGAGGGCTTTGGCGATGTCTCCGCTGAACTTGATCCCCCCGTCCGCGATCAACGGGACCTGGCCATTGGTCGCTCTGAAGGCCTCCATTACCGCAGTGAGTTGCGGAACACCGGCCCCTGAGACGATCCGAGTGGTGCAGATCGAGCCTGGGCCCACCCCGACCTTGATGGCATCGGCCCCAGCTTCGAGCAAACGCTTTGCTCCATCGTAGGTCGCGACGTTGCCGCCCACAACGTCCATGTCTGGGTACTGTTCCTTCAAGGTTGTGACGGCTCGAACCACGTTTCTCGATGCGCCGTGCGCGGCATCCACGGTGATGATGTCTACCCCCGCTTCCACAAGGGCAGCCGCTCGTCTCCGCAAATCATCGCCGACCCCGACCGCAGCTCCCACCAGTAGTCGACCGAGGCTGTCCTTGGCGGCGTTGGGGTAGCTGATCTTCTTCTGAATGTCCTTGACGGTGATCAAACCTTTCAGGACGCCATGCTCGTCGACTATCGGCAACTTCTCGATCTTGTGTCTGTGGAGGATCTCTTTGGCTTGCTCGAGGGTGGTTCCCACGGGAGCGGTAACCAGGCCGGTACTGGTCATCAATTGGGAGATGGACTTCTCCCCTCCGTTTTCGAAGCGGATGTCGCGGTTGGTGAGAATACCCACCAGCTTCATTTCATCGTCGACGATCGGCACGCCCGAAATGTGGTACTGCTCCATTAGATGCCAGGCATCGGCGAGGGTGCCGTTAGGCCGCAGGGTGATAGGATTGACTATCATCCCGCTCTCCGAGCGCTTCACCTTGTCGACCTCTTCGGCCTGCCGCTCGACCGTCATGGCGCGGTGGATGAAGCCTATGCCTCCCTCCCGGGCCAGCGCGATCGCCATCCGGCTCTCCGTAACGGTGTCCATCGCGGCAGAGATCACCGGTATGTTGAGCGAGATTCGTCGAGTGAGCCGAGTCTTAACCGAAACCTCCGAGGGCAACACCTCGGTGTAGCTGGGGACCAAGAGGACGTCGTCGAAGGTGAGTCCTTCCGCGATGATCTTCTCCATAACCAGTCTCCCCCTTGATGCTAAAGAAAATCCCCGCCTTGTGCACCGGGCAGGGATGAAGGTGGTGGAGGCGGGGGAGAATCGAACTCCCCGTCCAGAGCGAGTTCACCGAGAATATGCTACAAGCTTAGTCGGCAGTTGGTTTCTCGTCCTCGGACCCCCTACCGACGAGGAGTCTTCGGACCAGCCCGCTGATCTTAAGCAACCCCTAGCAGACGGTCAGGGAAGCAGCATCTCGGCTTAGTGACGCCCGATCCCAACCCACCGAGAGGAGGCTGGGCGGACGCTCGAAGCGTTGTTACGCTGCGAGGGCTAGTGGTTCGTTGGCAGTTATGCCTTTGCCACCTTTTAACGAGGCGCGGTGGCAAACCTCGGCCTGCAATTCTCGCGTGTCGTCCCCTGTCGAAACCTAGCGCCCCCTTGACAAGTACTAGCGGCGAACGGCTTCCTTGAGGGCTCGGTCAATCTCCCTCGCGGCTTCCTTCTGGGCGATGGTCTCCCGCTTATCGTACTCCCTCTTGCCGCGCGCCAACCCGATCTCGACCTTGATCTGCCCCTTGCGGTCGTACACCTTCAGGGCTACCAGGGTCTTGCCTGTCTCCTGCGAGAGCCCTGCTAGCCGGGCAATCTCCCCCTTATGGAGCAGCAGCTTCCTCGGTCGACCGGTCTCGTGGTTGAACCGGTTACCCTGGTCGTAGGTGGCGATGAAGCTGTTGTACAGCCACATCTCGCCGTCTTTGACCTTCGCGTAGCTCTCCCTCAGGTTAACTTTGCCCTCGCGCACGGACTTCACTTCGGTCCCCGTCAGGGCAATTCCCGCCTCGACCGTTTCCAAAATGAAATACTCGTGAAAGGCTTTTCGATTGGTTGCGTAGGCTCTCTCACTCTTTTCAGGCATACCACATTATACCAGACGGACCGACCTGTAGCCATAAGCCCTCGTTCCAAGCCAGCAGCCATTAGCTTGCCTTTTCTACCGCTTACACCTATGATGGAGTTCACAAGCCAAATACCGCGATCCCGTTTGCGGAAGTCCACGTGGTCCATTCAGTTCTCGGCGTCTTCTGCTGGCTTACCCAATCCTTGGTGTCGCTCGGAGCGGTCCGACGGCAGTGCTGCCTCCCACGTCATTCGGGACATTAGCCAAGGAATTCCTGGAGAGCATAACAGTGAGCCGACCGTGGATCCGTGCTTCGCATCTTTTCGATGGAGTCGCGTCAACTCAGAGAGGGCCTCCGTTTGCCTGGCGGGAGGTCCTCTCCTTTTTGTGGAACCGTGGAGTCTGGTGAGACAGCTGTAGGGCGAATTCTATCTAGCCTCGGTTGAAAGCCGAAGAAAGAAAGGGGCGCAAATGGAAAGAGCCAACGATGGTAGAGAGAGGCTACGTCTGACTCGTCGTGAGCTGTTGACGGTTTTGGGCACCGGAGCCGCCTCGATCGCTGTGGCCGCCTGCAGTGGCGGTGGCAGTACGCCGGCTGCTCCCACGAAGGCACCCGCTGCAGCTGCCCAACCAGCTCAGCCGACGGCCCAGCCGCAGCAACCGGCCGCGAAGGCGGCGGCCGCAGCACCTACATCAGCTCCGGCAGTTCTGAAAGGGACTACACTGGCGTTCCTCGGCGGCACCTACTTCGTGCCGGCAGCGCAGGTACTGTTCAAGAATCAGCTGAACGAGTGGGGCAAGGCGAACGGCGTCACCGTTAGTGCGGACTTCCTCAACTGGCCCGATCTGCAGGCGAAGATCGCGGCTGCCATCCAGTCGGGTTCCGGCGGCGACGTCTTCCACCTCTGGCCAGGCTGGGCCTCTCTGTATGCCGACAATATGCTGGATATGACCGACGTCGCCGATTCGGTCGACAAGGCCGAGGGCGGCTACTATGAATGGGCCACTAAGGGCATAAAGACGGGAGGAAAGTATCTGTCGCTACCTACCGGCACCACCAACGCGGCGATCAACTACCGCGTGAGCTACCTGAAACAGGCCGGCGCGGAGAAGTTCCCCGACACCTGGGAGGAGCTGTTCGCGGTCGGTAAGAAGCTGAAGGCGATGGGTAAGCCGATTGGGCAGTCCCTGGGCCACAGCACCGGTGATCCGGTCGGATTTGTGTACCCGTACATGTGGTCCTATGGTGCGATGGAGGTAGAACCGGACGGCAAGACCGTGGCATTCAACAAGCCGGAGTTCGTGGACGCCATGAAGCGGTTCATCCAGGCCTGGAAGGACTGCTACGACGAGACCGGCTTGCAGTGGGACGACGCAGCCAACAACCGGGCCTTTCTGTCGGACCAGATCTCCATTTGCTACAATGGCTCCAGCATCTATGAGGCCGCGAAGAAAGACGCGCCGAAGATCGCGGAGGACATGGACCACGCCGACCAGCCCAAGGGACCCGCGGGTCGCTTCTATCAGTTGGGCGGCCACTCCTTCGGCATCCTGAAGAGTTCCAAGAACACGGCCGGAGCCAAGGACTTCCTGAAGTGGTGGACCGACAAGGCACGGTTCGATCCCTGGATCCATGCTCAGGGAGTGTACCAGTTGCCGCCGGCGAAGCGGTGGGCGAACGATCCTATGTGGAGCAGCGACCCGAAGTACGCTGCCTTCGGCCGCGAAGTCCAGTTCGGCCGCAACATCGGCTACGCGGGTGACCTCAACCAGAAGGCTGCCCTGGCCAACTCCAAGTACATCATCGTGGACACCTTCTCCAAGGCGGTGACCAGCGGCGACGCCGCGGGCGCAATCAAGTGGGGCGAGGAGCAGCTTAAGCAGATTTACGGAGGCTGATCTCTTTCTCGAGGGGGACGCGGGACCCCCGCGTTCCCCTATCTGCCGCCCGGCACCATCGACCCTTGCGTTGATTTTGTCGTTGTCAAGTCTGAACTTTGCCGAGAAATTCCGCTCTACTTGCCTTTTTCCGGACTACGTCCTATGATTGGCGGTACGAACAAGTGAACAGCGCGAGCCAGTCCTAGCAACACCACGGTACAACACTCGGTTTCGTCCACTGCCAGACTCAGTGCACAACGCTGCCGTTCAGGGTGACCCCGCGGCAACAATGTGTGCGACGCGCATTGTGGTCCAGCGTGGGATCACTTGAGGCGCCACGCGGTGGACGGCCGGGGATCTGCAGTCGCATTCTTGACGATGGCGTCATTTCAGGTCAGGGAGGACCTCCACAGGAATGTGGGTTCTCTCTTTTGTCGCCCGCCAGAACGGCGAATCCATACAGTCGGACTTCCGTCCGATGTGCGGAGATCTGACCAAAAGAAAGGTGCGCACATGGAGAACGTCAACGCAGGCAAAGAAAGACTACGTCTAACCCGTCGTGAGCTATTGATGTTGTTCGGGGCTGGGGCTGCCTCGGTCGCGGTGGCAGCCTGCAGCAGCGGCGGCAGTGCTCCTGCCGCAGCTACCAAGGCACCGGCGGCCGCGCCCGCGGCCACTAAGGCGCCGGCTTCATCTGGCGCGGCGCAGCCGACGACCGCGAAGGCGGCGGCAGCACCTACCGCTGCGCCGGCTGTTCTCAAGGGTACCACCCTGGCGTTCCTTGGCGGGACATACTTCGTGACCGATGCCCAGAAGATGTTCGTCAACCAGTTGAAAGAGTGGGGCAAGCAGAATGGCGTGACCGTCACCGCCGACTTCCTCAACTGGCCGGATCTGCAGGCGAAGGTCGCGGCGGCCATCCAGTCGGGCAGCGGCGCCGACATCTTCCACTTCTGGCCAGGCTGGGCGTACCTGTATCAAGCCAACCTCGTGGATGTTACCGACATGGCCACCGCTTTCGGCCAGCAACAGGGAGGCTTCTACGACTGGGCCATCTCCGGCATCAAGATCGGCGACAAGTTCATGGCGATGCCCATTGGCACCAGCAACGCGGCGTGGAACTACCGCATCAGCTACCTGAAGCAGGCCGGATACGACAAGTTCCCCACCACCTGGGACGACTTCTTCGCCATGGGCAAGAAGCTGAAGGCCATGGGCAAGCCGATCGGCCAGGCACTGGGCCACAGTCTGGGTGACCCACCCAGCTTCTGCTACCCCTATATGTGGTCCTACGGTGCTATGGAGGTGAAGGCGGACGGCAAGACCGTGGCGTTCGATGTGCCCGCCTTCGTCGATGGGATGAAGAAGTTCATCCAGGGGTGGAAGGACGGGTTCGACGACACGGGCCTCTCCTGGGACGACAGCTCTAACAACAGAGCCTTCCTGTCGGACCAGATTTCCGTCACCATCAATGGGTCCAGCATCTACCTCGCCGCGCTGAAAGATGCTCCCAAGATCGCTGCGGACATGGACCACGCCGATCCACCGAAGGGACCAGCTGGAGCATTCTACCAGCTACAGGGCCAGTCCTTCGGTATCCTGAAATCGTCGAAGAACGTGGCCGGAGCAAAGGATTTCCTGAAGTGGTGGTTCGAGAAGAAGCAGTTCGGGGACTGGCTCCATGCCCAGAACACGTATGAGCTCCCTCCGACCAAGGGCTGGGCGAATGACCCAATGTGGACCAAGGACCCGAAGCTCGCTGCTTTCGGACGAGAGCCGAATTTCGGCCGGGTTGCGGGATATGCAGGACCCCTGAACGACAAGGCCGCTTTGGCCGCGTCCAAGTACATCGTGGTGGATACCTTCGCCAAGGCCATCACCAGCGGAGATGCCGCGGGCTCCATCAAGTGGGGCGCAGAGCAGCTCAAGCAGATTTACGGAGCGTAGTAGAAGTCAGGGGAGCGCGGCCGCCGCGCTCCCCTTTCCCGCCAAAGGGGGCTTTGCAGCGATGCGTCCGTCAGGTGGTCGTTGCTCGCGGTGGTTCCGGGCATCGTGGCCGCCTGCACTGCTATTAAGAGACGAGGTTACACCATGAGTACAGCAGGCCACCAGACCCTGAGCAACACCAGGTTGGCTTCGGAGTCGCTGTGGCGGCATCCGCTCTCCCTGTTGGACAGGGAGAAACCGCTGGGCTATCTGCTGATGGTGCCGGGGGCCCTGATCCTTCTGGCTTTCATCGCCTACCCATTCTTCCTGGGTATCTGGCTGTCGCTCACCAACAGCATGATAGGGGTGATGGGTCACTTCATTGGATTGGCCAACTTCGTTACCCTCTTCAATGACAGCATCTTCCGCCAGACAGTGCAGAACACCTTTGTCTACAGCTTCATCTCGGTGCCGTTCAAGCTGTTTCTAGGGTTGGGGCTGGCGCTCCTACTTAACCAGAAGTTTCCATTCCGGAACGCGTTGCGGGCCGGGCTGCTTCTTCCGTGGATAGTGCCCACGGCCCTGAGCAGCCTTGCCTGGCTGATGATCTTCGACGGGGTCTTGAGTCCTTTATCCTGGCTGGCACGGGCGTGGGGTCTCACCAACCAGAATATTCCTTTCCTCGGCGATCCGAAAATGGCCATGGGAGCGCTCGTGATAGCCAATGTCTGGCGTGGGGTGCCATTCTTCGCTGTGTCTATCCTGGCCGGGCTGCAGGCCGTGCCGCAGGAACTGCATGAGGCGGCGGCCATTGATGGTGCCGGTCCCTGGCAACGGTTCATGTCGGTCACGTTGCCGGTAATCCGTGGGGTTACCCTCATCGCGACCCTGTTCTCGATCATTTGGACCTTCGCCGACTTCCAGCTGATCTATGTGTTGACCAAGGGAGGGCCTGCCAACTCCAC
>JAJYNT010000268.1 GCA_021786215.1 Chloroflexota bacterium
ATCCCCGCGAACTCAGCCGCAGGTACGGCCTCGCTCTAGCCGCCTGATTCTTATGGTGCAATTTCAGGGGGCTTGCGCATCTCGTTGACAACTATTAGTGCAAGTAGTATTTTACCTGCCGCGTTACCCTATGCGCGACGCATTCCAGCCGAAGGCAACCACGCATGTCTTCATTCCATTATCGAGCCCGCGAGCGTGGGTCCCGCAGAAATGTGTGCTCTGATCGATGGTGGCATGTCTAGTTCCCGCGATGCGCAAGATGAGGAGGAGAAATGAAACGAATTGCCCTGATTTCGACGGCACTAATTGTATTTGGCGCGTTGTTGCTATCGGGCTGCGGCAGCACAAAACCAGCGGCCTCGCCAAGTAGCAGTGCTGCGACACCTGCGGCCGGCGGTTTGTTGGCTGATCTGCAGTCAGGCAGCAAGACCCTCAGAGTCGGAACCGATGCGACCTTCCCTCCATTTGAGTTGACGGACAAACAGGGCGTGATTCAGGGGTTCGATATCGACCTGGTCAGGGCCATTGCCGAAAAGGCGGGCATAAAGAAGGTTGAGTTTACGCAAATTACGTTTGACGGACTGATCCCCGGTTTGCAGGCCAATCAGTTTGATATGGTGGCCTCGGCCATGTATATCACTGATGCGCGTGAGAAAGTTGTGAATTTCTCTGACACCTATTTCCCGGGTGGACTGACCATGATGGTCAAACCGGGCAGTAACATAAAGGAACTCAAGGATCTGGACGGTAAGAAGGTGTCCGTGCAGGTCGGCACCAAATCGGTTGATTGGCTAAAAGCGAACGCGCCCAAGGCTGAACTGATGCTGGTCAAGACCAATGCCGAGATGTTCCAAGCGGTAGTGAATGGGCAAGCGGCGGCGTGTGTTACCGGACTGCCTGCCGCCCGCTACTATGTGTCGAAACAGGGAAATCTCAAGGTGACCGGCCCGGAACTGACCCAGGAGAACTACGGGTTTGCCTTCCGCAAGACAGACCCGGAGCTGCTTGGCGCCTGGAACAAAGCGCTGGCTGCAGTCAAGCAGGACGGCACCTACAAGAAGATCGAAGATAAGTGGTTCACCAGCACAACAAAATGACCTGTCCCTCGACACGACTCTGACCAGTGCAGGAGAACGGGAGACAAAATGGCCCCCGGGTGGGCACGCGAGGCCATAAAGGGTAGAATTCGAGAGCAATCTTCTAATGATGAAAGCATCAGCGGAGGTGCTCCCCGTACCCGCGGCGTAGTGTGACCCTCCCGGTGGCCTCGTCGGCCCCCGGGGTAAATACCCAGCACCCATCCACTGTCCAGAAGAGCTGCGCTAGGACGGGCCGGTTCCCCCCGGGCGAGCATAGCTCGACGGAATCCTCATCAAGCGGCCACCCATTTCGGTTTGGGCGCCGCCCAGTTCCGAGGGCGAGTACAGATCATGAACCTAGATTTCTCGGTAGTCGCTGACTCATTTCCCCTGCTCATGAAAGGTGCCCTAATTACGGTAGAGGTCACCTTTCTAGCCCTGATCCTGGGGACGACCTTGGGCTTGGTGGCGGGATTGGCCAAACTCTCTCACTTCAGAGCCCTCCGGTACCTTGCTGGGGCATACGTCTCGGTCTTTCGTGGCACGCCACTTCTCGTGCAGCTGTTCATTTGGTACTTCGGTTTGCCCGAGATCGGCATCCAGCCTTCCCCGATGGCTGCGGCTGTGATTGGTCTAGGGCTCTACAGCGGCAGCTATCAAACCGAAATCGTTCGTGGCGCCATTCAATCCATTGAGAAAGGACAAATGGAAGCCGCGCGCTCGCTGGGACTCTCCTATATTAGCGCTATGCGCTTCGTCGTCTTTCCGCAGGCCTTTCTTCGCATGCTGCCTCCATTAGGCAATGAATTTGTGGCCCTGACCAAGAACTCGTCCCTTGTTTCCTTGGTAACATTGCAGGAAGTGGTACTGACGGCCGACATGATCATTAGTCGTACGTTCCGGGCCTTTGAACTCTACCTGGCCGTCGCGGTGATTTACTATATCATTACGTCGGTGATCTCGATGCTGACGCGATACGCGGAGAAGAGGATCGGCGTGTATCTTTAGTGGACGATTCTACGGCTCGGGAGGGCTTTAGCTTGGAGCCATTGCTTGATATAAGGCAATTGCATAAGAAGTTTGGTACTCTGGATGTTCTAAGAGGCATCGACCTTCTGGTTGAGCGAGGCGATGTCATGGTTGTTATCGGCCCAAGCGGGTCCGGCAAATCAACCTTTCTGCGTTGCTTGAATTTGCTTGAAGTTCCCTCCGAAGGCGCTATTTTCTTTGAAGGGAAAGAGGTTCGTTCATACAAAGTCGACGAACTGAGAGCCAACATGGGCATGGTGTTTCAAAGCTTCAACCTATTTCCGCATATGACGGCATTACAGAATATCGTCTTGCCCCAGGAGAGGGTTCTGAAGAAGAGCCGAAATGAGTCGATAGAGACGGCCAAGGGCCTGTTGCACAAGGTTGGCTTGCTGCAAAAGGCAGATGTTTACCCGGCACAATTGTCCGGGGGACAAAAGCAAAGGGTCGCAATTGCCCGAGCCCTTGCCATGAAGCCGAAGCTTATGTTGTTCGATGAGCCCACTTCGGCTCTGGATCCCGAGATGGTTTCTGAGGTCATACTGGTCATGGAGCAACTTGCCCAAGAGGGTATGACCATGATCGTGGTCACGCACGAAATGGGTTTTGCTAAGGAAGCGGGTAAACGTATCGTCTTCATGGATGAGGGGCAAATCATTGAACAGGGCGATCCTCGGAGCTGGTTTGCCAACCCGCGGACGGCTCGTGCACGTCAATTCCTCAGTCGAATCCTCTGACGTAAGTTCACCAACAGCCACGCCGTTCTGCTGCGGCTGCACGACGACCTGTTCGACGGCTGTTTTCCGGAGGAGATCCATCGCTATCCGCGTGGTCGTGACGGCCGATAACCATCTGGGCCGCTACTACGACAAAATGTTTCCCCAGAGGCTCGAAGAGCGGCGTGCCTGGTTGCGGCGAGGTTTCGCCGCCGCGGTGAACTACGCCCTGGAGCGTCGGGCCCACCTCTTCCTCCAGCTTGGAGATCTCTTCGATTCCGCTGAGCCCCGCAACCTCGAGCGACAGTTCGTGGCCGAGCAGCTGGCCCGACTGCGTGATGCCGAGGTGCGCTGCCTGGGGATTGGAGGAAATCACGACACCCCTCGAACCCGCAACGGGCAGGCCCCGGCCACGGCTCAGGGCAGCTTCGCCCGTCTGGGCGGACTGCGTTTGTTGGGAGATAGGTTGACGGAGACTGATGGTGGGTTGCGAGGTTCAGAGTCCCCAGCACTCGGGTCCATCGACACGGAACTGCTTGAGATCGATGGGGTCCGGGTTGCCGTGGGCGGTATACCGTTCGACCCGACGGCCCGTGCGGGATCGGACCCGCTGGATGGATTGGAGTGGCGGCCTGAGGCCGATGTTGCGTTGTTGCTCCTTCACGGGAACCTGGAAGGGCACGTGTATCCGGGTGTTTCGGAGCCGGTCATTCGGTGCCGGACGGTGGAGGAGTTGGAGGGAGTCGACTACCTGCTGGTGGGCCACGTCCACCGCTTCGCAGCATTCAGATGGGGCGACAAGATGGTGGTGGTTCCGGGGGCGACGGAGCGAATGACCTTCGGGGAGATGGAGAGCCGGCCAGGCTTCGTCTACATGGAGGTGGAGCCGGGCAGGGTGCCTGCGCTGCAGCAGGTGGCGGTGGAGTGCCAGCCCAGAGAGCAGCTCGACATAGCCACGTCGGAACTGGGGGATGATCCCGCCGAGACGGTGAAGGTCCGGATGGAAGCGATCTGCCGTCGGGATGCCCTGGTGAGGGTTTCCCTGCAGGGCCCCATAACCCGACGCCGATACCACGATCTCAACCCGCGGGAGATAGCCGAATATGGGGCGTCTCGCTCCTTCTTCTGTGATCTCGATACGACGGGTCTGTATGTGGAGGACGAGCGACAACCCTCCACCGTTCGAGGCGGCAGGCTTTCCCAGCGCGATGAGTTGATCCGCTACGCCCGCGAGGAGTGGGAGGCAGCCCCGAGCCAGAAGGAGCGGGACCTGATCGACGAGGCCGTGGCCGCGATCCTGGAGGAGTACGGGTGATCATCCTCAAGCGGCTGAAAGTCGCGAATTTC
Source organism: Chloroflexota bacterium (assembly GCA_021786215.1). The sequence continues at coordinate 4,172 of JAJYNT010000268.1, forward strand.
AAACTGCTTCGACAGCTCGATCTGTTCTTCCCCAGGCAGGGCAGCATCCTGGTTGAGGGTCTCAACGAGTCCGGGAAGTCCACCCTGTTCGAGAGCGTATTCTTCGCTCTTTACGGTGTTCCCCTGGTCACAGAGGGGCGCGGCAGGGGGAACCTGGAGAGTGTGATCCGGTATGAAGCGGAATCGGCTGCCGTCGACCTGCTGCTGGAGGTGGGCGGGACCGAGTTGGAGATCCATCGCGTCGTGGCCAGGGGAAAGTCGAGTCAGGCGAGCCTGGTGGTGCGGCCTGTCGGGATGCGGGAGGAGCAGATCGTCGGGGTCCTGGCTGTGAATGCTCGGGTGGTGGAGGAGCTTGGTGGGCTGGACGGCGAAGCGTTGCTTAACTCCTGTTTCGTGGAGCAGAAGAAGCTCTCCAAGCTGGAGGATCTGGCCGGAGGGCAGCGGAAGGACTCATTGCGCAGGCTGCTGAACCTCGAGCGGCTCACCGAGCTGGCCGAGCGTTTCAAGGTTACCGGGCAGGATGAGCGGGCGCTAGCCGAGGCCCGAGCCCGCCTCGAGATGGCGGAGGTGATGGCTCAGCTGCCCGAGGTGGTCTCGGAGCGTACGGAGCTGGAGGCAGCCCTAAGGGGCTCTCATCGACCTGATGCGTCGTTCCTCAGGCGCCAACGGCGGGAGACAAACCCCCGCCCCACGGGGAACGACGCAAAGTCCGATACTGTGGGGCGGGGTCTTGTGCCCCGCCACCAGGCGCCAGATGCCAGATCGGCCGCGCGAGATGAATCCTCTCCACACTTGAGAAACGACATGCTTGACGGAGATGAGATGCACTGGGCAAAGGCCGCCGTCGAGCTCGCGAAGGTCCGTGGCGTCCGGGCTTCAACCAGGCGGCGGGGTATCGTCTCCCTGGCAGCGGGGGTGCTACCGCTGGCGCTGGCGGCCGGCCTGTTCGCCTCGGGCCTCCATGCTGCCTTGTGGGCTCTCCCTCTGGTGGTTGCGCTGATCATTTTCGCTGTGATGTCGTTCCGATCGGCGAGCCAGCTATCGGATCGAGCGGACCGACTGGCGGCAGAGCTGGCCCTGCAGCGAGATGGCCTGGTGGCGAAGATCGGCGAGCTGGAGGGCCGAAAAGCGAGGCTGGAGGCCGAGGTGAGGGGCCAGGTTGCCGATCTGGATCTCGAGGAGTGCCGTCGTCGAGTGGAAACGCTGGTCCGTCGCATGGAGGTGAACCGGCGGGCTGCTGCCCTGGTGGAGGGCGCCATGGAGCGGATCGTTCGCATGGTGCTACCGAACACCGAGCGAAACCTGGGGCAGATCCTCCCGCTGCTAACCGTGGGTCGCTACCACGAAGCACGCATCGGCGAGGACTACCAGATCAAGGTGTGGGACGATGCCGCTGGTCGCTACGTCTCCAAGAGCGTTTTCTCGGGTGGGGCCAGGGACCAGTTCTCGCTGGCGCTGCGCCTCTCCTTTGCCCTGGCGACCCTGCCCCAGGAGTTGGGGGCCACACCCGGATTTCTCTTCCTGGATGAACCCCTCAGCTCCTTCGACGGACCCCGGACCGAGGCCTTGGTCCAACTGCTCACCGCCGGGCAGGTCGGGGAGAACTTCAGCCAGATCTTCGTCATCTCCCACAATCGCTCTTTCGATGTCGGGGCCTTCCAGTACCGAATCGTGATGAGGGATGGTCGTGTGGTGGAGAGCAACCTGCTCTGAGCCGCCTCGTGGCTTCGATGTCTATCTCTATCTCTCTAAGCAGGTGTCCCCAGACAGACTGTCCATCGTCACCCCCGCGAAAGCGGGGGGGGCCAGGCCACTACCGCGCGGCGAGAACGCTGGATGCCCGCTTGCGCGGGCATGACGACGGATTGTGCACTCTATCCCAGGCCAGGTGCTTAGGCTCTCACTGCTCTACCTAACTTCTTCCGAAGGCCGCTCCCGGCTGCCATGGCGACATGGCCGAAGATGCTGCGGTGGAGGCATTGACCGCGGGAGGATGTCTCGCTACAATCAGAAAAGCAACCTGGTTGCGCGGAGCAATCGTGTTGCATATGTTCACCGCTGCTTTGAGAAGGGCTTCCGATGGTCGGCGCCGTGAGCCAGGCAATGGAGATACTCGAGATCCTGGTCGATTCCCCGGACGGGGCGGGTGTGAGCGACCTCAGCAGCCGGCTGGGGATCAACAAAGGCTCCACCTCCAGGCTGCTATCGACCCTGGAAGACGACGGGTTTCTGGCCAGGAACCCCGACACCGGTCGATATGTGCTTACGATGAAGTTGCTGGCCCTGGCTAACCGGCTGACCGATCGGCTCGGCTTTCCTGCCAGTGCCCAGCCGATCCTCAACCGATTGGCGGGCGAGGTGGGGGAATTGATCCAGCTGTTGGCCGGCGATGGGGAGCAGCTGTACGTCATCGCCAAGGCCGAGGGGGATGCCCGCATCGCCGTGAAGTCGCTGATGGGACGGGTGATGGCCCTTCACGCGAGTGCAGGGGGCAAGGCGTGGCTCAGCGCATTTCCCCTGGACGAGGCTACAAGAATGGTAGCCAGACAGGGAACTCAGTCCCTGACGGAGCGTACCGTCACCGACCTCGGCTCCCTGCGGGCCGAGTTGGACAGGGCTTCCGGTCTCGGTTATGCGGTCCAGGACGAGGAGCTGATGCCCCACGTGGCGGCCATCGCCGTGCCCATCCGGCATCGGGTGACTGGTGTGCCCTTGGGCGCTATCGATATCGTGGCGCCGGCCTTTCGCTTTCCCCTGGAACGCCGCCTTGGGTTTCTCCTGCCTCTGAAGGCGGCGGCGGCGGAGATCATGGCCATCTGGCCGGATGGCTTCTTTCAACTTGCGTCAGGGTAGTGTGACTGAGGAGGAACAGCCATGGTGACGACCACAACAGGACCGCGGACGATTAGGGCCCCGCGCGGCAGTCAACTTAGCTGCAAGGGATGGGAGCAGGAAGCCGCGCTCCGAATGCTGATGAACAACCTGGATCCCGAGGTGGGAGAGCGCCCTCAGGATCTGGTTGTGTACGGCGGGAGAGGAAAAGCGGCGCGCTCCTGGGAGGCTTTCGATGCCATAGTCCGCGAGCTGAAGCGGCTGGAGAACGACGAGACCCTGCTGGTGCAGAGCGGCAAGCCGGTAGGGGTGTTTCGTACCCATGAGGATGCCCCTCGTGTGCTGATCGCCAACTCCAATCTGGTGCCCCACTGGGCGACCTGGGAGGAGTTCGACCGGCTGGAGTCCATGGGCCTCATCATGTATGGTCAGATGACCGCCGGCAGCTGGATCTACATAGGCAGCCAGGGGATCGTCCAGGGAACCTATGAGACCCTGGCCGCGGCGGCCGACCAGCATTTCGGCGGTACCCTCCGGGGTCGGTTGACCCTCACGGCCGGCCTGGGCGGCATGGGCGGCGCTCAGCCGCTGGCCGTCACCATGAA
>JAJYNT010000145.1 GCA_021786215.1 Chloroflexota bacterium
GTCTGATCTCGGCCTGCTCTTCGTCGCCGGCGCCTTCGGCCCCGGCCGCCACCGCTGCCCCCGCCGCGAAGGCGGCAGCCACCTCCGCGCCCGCGGTGGCCAAGGGACAGAAGCTCACAATTTGGATGGGCCAGAGCTTCGTGGAGGCGTTGGACAAGCAGCTGGGGGCCATGTTCCAGGACTACGGCAAGACCAAGGGAGTTGAAGTCGACTATCAGATCGTGCCCTCAGCCCAACTGCCTCAAAAGTTCGCGGCTGCCATCCAGGGCAAGAACCCCCCTGACATCGGTTACCTCTATGACTCGGATACACAGTACTATCGCAGCCAGAACCAGTTGATCGACGTGACCGATGTGTGGGAGGAGCTGAAGAAGAAGGGCGGCGAGGTATACGCTCCGGCCACCGACACGAGCAGTTGGCAGGGGAAGGCGTGGTCGATCCCCGTGGTCGTCAATCCCTGGCCGGTCCACGCTCGGAAGGATCTGCTGGATAAGGCGAACCTGAAGTATCCGGCGACTTGGGACGCCTTCATCGAGACCTGCAAGAAGATCCAGAGCCCGCCGCAGCTGTACGGCTACGGTCCATGCCTGGGCAAGAACGACGATGCTAACGACAACATCATCCAGATCATGTGGACTTTTGGCGCCCAGATGCAGACCAAGGACAACAAGCCTTCCTTCAATACCCCGGAGACTCGGAAGGCGTTCCAGCTGATCTCGGACATGTACAAGGTGCACAAGATCATACCTCCTGGGGCGATCAACTGGGACAACGCGGGCAACAACAACGCCTACCAGTCCGGACAGATTGCTTTCGCCTCGAACCCTAGCTCGATCCTGGCCTGGCTGCAGGCCAACAAGCCAGATCTAGCGAAGGCCACCGTGTTGGAAAACATTCCGGCCGGGCCCGCGGGAAGCTTTGGCGAGGTGGACTGCTGGGCGCTGGGGATATTCAAGGACAGCAAGGTACCCGACATCGCCAAGGAGGCGCTGGCCTACGTCATAGACCCGGATCACTACAGCAAGTTCATCAATCTGGCGGCCGGGCGCTACGTGCCCATTTTCAAGAAGCTCACAGATACCAAGTTCTGGAAGGAAGATCCCTATTATCACACCTATCCAAACATGGCTGAGACCGGCCGGATTATGGCCTACGCGGGGCAGCCGACCGGGGCTTTTGGCGAGGTGATGCGTCAATACATACTCACCGACGCTATTCAGGGTGTGATTGTCCAGGGACAGTCAGTGGACGACGCCGTCAATGCTGCGGACAAGAAGATCCAGGCTATCTATGCCAAGCATGCCGGGAACTAGGCGTTTCCCAGTGGCGTCAGCGTGAACAATCGGGGTCAGGGCGTGACGCGCAGCTCACGCCCTGACCTCATGCTGGGCTTGTGAGGGCGCGGTTGCTCTCCAACCTATCTGAGGAAATACCGATGAACAGTCGTGAGCGTTACATCCGGGCCATCAAGTTCGACCGGCCGGATCGAGTTCCAATAATGCATCGGACGCTGCCCGGCAGCTACAGACGACGTGGAGAGGAGATCGAGGTGCTATACGCAAGGTATCCCAGCGACGCATTGCTCTCCCCGTCCACACACGGATGGTTCAGCTTCAAACGGGCTGTGGGGGAGACGAGCGGCCAGTTGCAGGGGGCCACAGACGAGTGGGGCTGCGTCTGGGACAGCCTCACGGATGACTACCTGGGACAGGTTTTCGGACATCCATTGAAGGCCTGGACAGCCTTAGAGGGCTTTCACTTTCCGGAGCCCACGGTGGGAATCGAAGGGGTGGAGGAACTGGTGGCGAACGTGAAGGCCGACGGTCACCAACACTACAGCCTCATCGAAGTGGGTACACTTTGGCATCGGACCAACTGGTTGCGGGGCTTCGAGAATTCGCTGATGGATGTTCTGGAGGATCTCCCTGAGCTTTACTACCTGCGAGACCGGATCACGGAGTTTCTGCTGAAGAGGGTTGAGATCCTCCTGGGCTACCGGGAGCACATAGATGGCGTGCTGGTGAACGACGATTGGGGCACGCAGCAAACATTGATGATTCGGCCGGAATACTGGCGGAAGGTGTACAAGCCGGCCTACGCCAAGATTGTGGGGGCCATTCACAGCGGAGGGCTGAACGCTCATCTGCACAGCGATGGCGTAACCGACGCGATCATGGAGGACTTGATTGAGATTGGCTTCGATGAGCTGAATCCTCAGATGTCCTGCATGGATGCCGAGGATGTGGGACGGAGGTTCGGCGGGAGGGTTTGCTTCCGGGCGGACATGGATCGGCAGTACACATTGCCTTTCGGCACCCCTCAGGAGGTGAAGGGCTACGTGCAGCGATTGTTCGATGCATTTGGCCGGTTCGAAGGGGGGTATGTGGGGTACGGGCAGGTCGGAACGGATGTGCCACTTGCGAACGCCGAGGCCATGCTTTCCGCATTCTATCGACTTCGGTATTCGACGGCGAAGTGATGCAAATGCCGTCGAGGAGCTGCCGGCGGGAGAAGCTCAGCCTAGTAGCTTCCCTGTGAGCACGTCCACCAAACCCATGTCGGTGAGCCGCAGCTCAGGGATCACTGGTAGGGCGAGGAAGGATAGGATGGAGAAGGGGGATTGGATGGAGCAGCCCAGTTCCCTGGCGGTTGCCTCCAGCGATCCAAGTTTCTGCACCACCGTCTCCAGCGGCTCCGGAGAGAGCAACCCGGCGATGGGCAGTGGCAGGGAGGCGACCATCGTTCCATTCAGGGCGCAGGCGAGGCCGCCATGTAGTGCCTCGATCCCCTTTAGAACGGCGTACAGGTCGTCGTCGCTGGTCCCCACCGCGATTATGTTGTGGGAGTCATGAGCCAGGGAACTGGCCATGGCTCCCTTCTTCAGCCCGAACCCCTTCACCAGGCCTATCGCGATGTTTCCGGTGGCGTGGTGTCTCTCCACGACGACCAGTTTGAGCAGGTCTCGTTCGACGTCGGGGACGATGGCCCCATTCTCCACCCGAGGCTCGATATCCACCCTCCTGGTGAGTATCTGGCCCGGGATGATCTCGATCGCTGGGAAAAGGGCATCGTCGTTCGGTTTCAGGCGAAGCCGATCGATGGAGAACGGTCTCACATTGATGGAGTTGTTGATCCACTTATTCCGTGCCGGATCGATCCCGAAGTTGGCCTGCCCATCTCGTGCCACCAGTCTACCCTGGTGGTAGACCTCTTCGATGCGGAACTGCTCCAGATCGGAGAGAACCAGCAGGTTGGCGTGGTAGCTTGGGGCGATCCCTCCATGGCCCTTGAGTCCAAAGTAGCGTGCGGCGTTCAGGGAGGCCATCTGCACCGCGTGGATCGGGCTGACGCCGAGGTGTATGGCTTTACGGACCACGGCATCCAGGTCGCCATCGTGGGAGATGTCCAGGGGATCACGGTCGTCCACCACCAGCATGCAGCGATGGCGAGTATTGTCGTTGACCAGGGGCAGCAGCGCTTCGAGGTTGCGCTCTACCGAGCCCTCGCGGATCATCAGCCATGCGCCGCGACGCAACTTCTCCAACCCCTCCTGGTACTCGGTGCTCTCGTGATCGGAGTCGATCCCGGCGGAGAGGTAGCCGTTGAGCTCCTTTCCTGTCATGTTTGGTGCGTGGCCGTCCCGGGTTGCCGCGCATCTCCGCGCCAGCATGCCAACCGTTTCCAGTTTGGCGAGGATCGCGGGGTTGGCACTGAGAACGCCGGCGAAGTCCATCACCTCCCCGAGGCCGATCACGTTGTTCCAGCGGAGCAGCTCTCGGAGATCCTTGGCATCCAGTCTGGCTCCGCTAGTTTCCATGTCGCTAGAAGGTACGCAGGATGGGGCGGTGAAAAACAGATCCATCGGCAGCCGCCGCGCGCAGCCCATCATGTAGCGGATGCCCTTCAATCCCGCCACGTTCGCGATCTCGTGGAGGTCGGTCACTGCCGCGAGAGTCCCATGGGGGACGACGGCTCGCGCGTACTGGTGGACGTGGAGCAGGGAACTCTCCAGGTGAACGTGGCCGTCGATGAGGCCGGGGACCAGATAGCGGCCTTCAAGGTCTATCATGCGCTGGGCATCGGTGTAGTCGCCAATCCCAGCGATTCGTCCCTCTGCCAGCGCGACGTTGCCCATCTCGATCTCGCCCGTGAAGCTGTTGAGGATACGGGCGTTGCGCAGGATCAGATCCGCGGGATCATAGCCCCTGGCCACCGAGATAAGCCGCTTCATCTTCATTTGACAATCTCCACCTCGGCCTCGGGAGTGAAGCCGAAGGACTCCGCGAACCGCTGCTTGACCGTCTCTATGATGCCATAAACGTCGGAAAAGCGGGCACCACCCAGGTTGACGATGAAATTGTTGTGCTTGAGGGAGATCTGTGCCCCACCGATCTGGAATCCTGCCAGCCCCAGCCGGTTTATGGCGTAGCCCATCGAGACCTTGCCGTGCCAGCGGGTGTTCACCATCTCCTGGAGGTCGGGCCAAACCGCCATGATCCTGCTGATCTCCTCGCTCTTCTCGATATTCTTGAAGACCGATCCGCAGGTGGGGTATTCCATCGGGTGATTCGTCTGTCGATACTCGATGTTGGATCGATAGCTTTCACGGGCCCGCTGAAGCTCCTCTTCCGAGGCTTGCCGAAGCCGGAAGCTGGCGGAAGCGACGATCAGTTCTCGGTTCTGCTTGACGATGCTATCGCGATAGGAGAAGCGCAGGCCGGCCCTGTCGAGGGTGTGGATCTCTGGAGTGCCTTCCCGGATATCAAGAAGGTCGGCACTTTCCAGCACGTTCTTCAGCTCACCTCCGAAGGCGCCGACGTTCCCTCGCACCGCAGCCCCCACCGTGCCCGGGAGGCCTCCAGCCCATTCCAATCCGGTATAGCCGGCGTCGAAGGCGAAGTTGATGGCTCGGTCGAGCGCCTCACCCGCGAAAGCGCGAAGGAGGCCCTCCCCCTGAGCGTGGAGTTGAGGTGCATCAGACGAGGTGATCCGCAACACAGCGCCGTCGAAGTAGTCGTCGGGGAACAGCAGGTTCGAGCCGAGGCCGACGACGACCATCCTCTCGACGTGATGTGTGCGCACGAAGTCGAGGGCCATAAGTAGATCCTCATGGCCGCGTATCTCAAGCAGGTAACGCGCGATGCCACCGATCCGATAGTAGAGGATGGTGGATAGAGGGAAGTTATCGTGTGCGATCATAACTTGCCGCCGATGACTGGGATCCTGCCGGACCCGTCGAGGGTCCAGGGCAGATGGCTGATAACCTGGGAACTGTTCATATTATCACCAGTATCGAAGGATCTCGTCCATCGCTGGGCGGAAGCATCCCCACTCGAGAAGAAGGCACGATGCGCTCCAGATCGGATGCGCGTGGCACGGTTCAGATAGTGTGGGGAGCGAGTAGGGTGGGAGCGATGGCGCCCCGCTCGCCAACGGCGAGGCGCCCTGCTTCCGATGATAGTTAATTGACGTCGTACTGGGCGAGGTTGTAGTGGTCGATCAGGTAGTTCACCTTGGCGGTGTAGCCGGGATCGGTGGCGTACCCGTCGGCGGCCATGCGCTGAGCGAACAGCTTTGGATCGCTGGTCTTGAAGGCATTCGCGTAGCGCGGATTGGCGGCCAGGAACCGACCGTGATCCATAACGGACTCGTACAGGTTATGGTAGGCCCTGAACCCTGCTTCGACGGTCACAGTCTGCCCGTTCAGCACCTCCTGAGTGGGCATGTTGACCACGCCAGCCGGGCCGGGGCCCGAGTCGGCCTTGATGCCGAAGTAGTTCTGAGCCTGAGTGGAGAGGGTGCTTCGTCCCCACTCCGACTCCAGGATCGCCTGGGCGATCGTGACGGCCGCGGGCACGTGCGTCTGACGCTGTGAGTCCTGCGCAGCAGGCACCACGGCGGCTATGAACTTGGCTGGGGTGGAGATGTCGGGCGTTGGTCCACCATGATCCTGCGACGCAGGGGCATTGGTGGTGAACCCTGACATCTGCACCTGGCTATGGTATATCGGAGCGGACTGCGACTGCGTGTACGTAGCCGGCGCCGCAGCGGCCGCATGGGCGGGTGTTACCCCGGCTCCGGGATGGAAGAGCACTGTCATCAGGAGCATGCCCGATACCATTGCGCCTCCGGCTTGGCGCGCAAGCTTCCTTCGAGGTTGAAGAAAGACCTTGTCCGCGATGCTGCGCGCGCTGGCCCTGGCACGATCGATGAACCCGACCTTGCCCTCGGGCGTGCGGTTCTCGTTTCGGGCGGAGTCGAAAGCGCTTGAAATGGCGCTATCGTCTGCCGGCCGGAGCTTGCCTGAAAACACTAGATTCCTCCTGGAATAAGTACAGCAAGGCAGAAGTTGAATCTTAGAATGGGCTTCTGCGATGCCGCGGAATGTTGATGTTGTCGCCGGCATGCGCCTGGCGCAAGAATGCCCCGCTGGGCATTCAACGGCGACAGCTATTCGGTTGCGAACTCGCTGGATATCCTGGGTGTAGTTCCGAGGCTGCGGCCGTCAGGCGGCAGGATCGTCCCTCGGATAACCCAACAGCAAGACCATGCAGGGATGATAACATGTAAACTACATACGCGCAAGAACGCACGGTGTTGAGGGTCGAAGTCATTGCAGGGCTTTGCATGAAAACTGCGGTAGATACTATTGGAGGATAGTCTGCGTTCTTGGCGCTCTGAACTGTCGATGCCTGGGGTGAGCGCTTCTTCCGGAAGGAGTGGGTCATATGCGATCTTTGGCGAAGCTATGTCGCCCTTGTAGACAAGCGGCCGCTCTGTCCGCTTGTGCCATCGTGATGGCCGCGGTGTTGGTGGGTTGCGCTTCACTTCCCCAGCCGACCGCTACCCCTGCGGCGGTCTCCAGCGTGTCGGCCGTGGGATCTCCCTCGTCCAGCCCGACGGCTGGACTGCCCAGCTTCGGTCACATATTCATCATCATGATGGAGAACAAGGAGTACGGGGAGATCATCGGCTCTTTGAAGGCCCCTTACATCAACGGTCTCGCGGCGAGCTACGCTGTGGCCGGGCAGTACTATGCGATCCGGCATCCCAGTCTGCCCAACTATCTGGCCCTGGCGTCCGGCTCGACCCAGGGGATGACATCCGATTGTGGGGACTGCTCTTTCAACGCCCAGAATCTGGTGGACCAACTGGAGCCCCATCAAAAGAGTTGGAAGGCCTACATGGAGGACATGCCTTACCCCTGCTTCAATGGTGAGTCTACCGGTGGCATCGGTCCATTCGGCAACAACTACGTGCGCAAGCACAATCCATGGATGTACTTCCAGGACATCAGCGGCAATCCGAGCCGGTGCAACCAGGTGGTACCTCTAAATCAGTTCGCGGGCGACCTCCAGGCCAATCGACTTGCCGATTTCGTTTGGATCACCCCAAACCTCCAGCACGACATGCATGATGGGACCATAGAG
>JAJYNT010000103.1 GCA_021786215.1 Chloroflexota bacterium
GGTAGTTGAGGCTGGCCGAGAGGACCCCGTCCACCCTGGAGATGCCGTGCTCCACCACCAGGGCGCAGTCGGAGCAGTCCATCCCCTCCACGGGGATCACCTCGTGGTGATAGCGATTGGCGATGTCGGTGCCCGCCCGCTTCGCCATCCGTCGCACATCCTCAACCGTGAGTTGGTCGGGGTCGTAGTGGAGGCAGAGGCGTGGCGGGGCCTGGTCCCGCTCTACATGGGCGCGGCTGATCCCCTTGCGCTCCTTCAGAGCCCCTTCCAGCCGTTCGATGCAGCGGTCCCGGCCGTCCCGGATCCCGGGCAGCAGCAGCGGGACCTCCAATTCTAGAGTCTTCTCCATCCACACTCTCCTCGGGCGCGGCATCGGCGCCGCACCGACCATCATCCGACGATTAAGCTATGGCTTAATCCATCTGGGCAATGATAGCACTTCCCCTTGGGGCGGGCAAGCTGGGTGAAGGCCGGATGGGGAGGGTGTGAAGATCCAGGTCGACCACCCCGTCGGCAATGGCCTCCAGGTTGCCCTGGATGACGGCGATGGGGGTCTTCAGCTCGTGGGCCATGTCTTGGAATGGGGCTATTAGTGAGCCGTCCCGAGGAGTCGGCGACGACCTTGCCGGAGGGGTCCGCCACGACGAGCCGGGTGCCGGTCGAGTGGGAAATGGGTATCAGCGTGGCGTCGGCGCCTCGCCACCCACCGGCCGCGTACTGCTCGACGATGTAGTCGGCGATCCGCTGGTCCTGGGCGAGGACCCCCTGTTCCACGTAGCTACCGAAGGCAGTGGACGTGAGGCGGTTGGCGAGGAAGGCGACGATCAGCACCCCCACCAGGGCGACCACCGCGAAAGCCGCGACCAGCTTGACTGCCATGCTGCGCATGAGTGCAGTCTCCAAGATGACCCGGATGGATCTTGGGCTAGCTACTTCTGCCTTAGAAGTCGAGAAGAGTTTGCCAAGATGCCGATGTCTGGAAGAGACTGGGCAGCCGCCGCGAGGATGGGCGGGAGTATGCCAAGGGCGGCCAGAGACAGGCCCACGACATTGTACAGCGCCGTGAAGGCGATGTTGGTCTTGACGACCCTCATGGTTCGCCTAGCTATTCTGAAAACCTCGGGAACCAGCATCCAGTCCTCTCGCATGAGGCCGATGTGGGCGGCTTCGAGAGCCACGTCGGTCCCCGCCACTCCCATGGCGACCCCCACGTTCGCCTGAGCCAGGGCAGGAGCGTCGTTCACCCCGTCGCCCACCATCACCACGGTGTGCCCTTCGGCCTGATACTTCCTCACGATGCGGATCTTGTCCTCGGGGAGCAGGTTCGCTCGGTACTCGATAGCGAGACGAGCGGCGAGGGAGGCAGCCGTACGCTCGTTGTCGCCGGTGAGCAGCTCAACCTTCTTCACGCCGAGGGCCTCCACTGCCCGCAGGGCCTCCGGCACCTCCTCCCGAAGGGTGTCCGAGGCGGCTAGCACCCCAGCGGCCTCACCGTCCACACTCACGAAGAGCAGGGTCTTGCCGCTGCCTCCAGCTCTTCAGCAGCCCTGAAATCGGAGACCTGCCCAACCAGACGGCGGCTTCCTACAGCCACATGTTTGCCTGCGACCCTGGCCCTCACGCCCTGGCCCGGTACGGCCTCAAATCCCTCGGCTTCGGAGGCTGCCAGTCCCCTCTCCTGGGCTGCCTTTCGCACCGCTTCGGCAAGAGGGTGCTCCGAGTACCGCTCGGCGGAGGCGGCCAGGCGCAGCACCTCGTCCTGCGTGAGACCGTTCAGCGGCACCACGTCGGTGAGCTCAGGTCTCCCCAAGGTGAGGGTGCCAGTCTTGTCGATCAGCAGCACGTCGGCGCTCGCAAGGGTTTCCAGGTACTTGCTCCCCTTGATCAGTAGCCCGCGCTTTGCTCCCGCTCCGACTGATGCCAGCATGGCGATGGGGGTGGCGAGGGCGAAGGAGCAGGAGCAGGCCACCACCAGGACGGCTGCCGTTGCCAGAGGGTCGTGGCGGACAAGCAGGGTAAGGACGGCGATACCAGCCACCACTGGGAGATAGTAGGCGCTGAAGCGGTCGGCAATCCTCTGCACGTCCGCCCTGTTCGATTCGGCCTCCTCCACCAGCTTGATCACCTTGCCGAAGGTGGTATCAGATCCGATGCCGGTGGCCCTTACGCGAAGGCTTCCCAGCCTGGCGATGGTGGCAGCGTAAACCCTGGAACAGGGTCCGACCTCCACGGGCATCGACTCCCCCGTGATGGCCGCCTGGTCCACGGTGGCCTGCCCCGCCACCACCTCGCCGTCCACGGGGATCTGGTCCCCGGGCCGGACGATTACGGTCTCTCCCAGTCGCACCCGCGAGATAGGTACCTCGACCTCTTCTCCGTCCCGCTCCACCCTGGCCTTCTGGGGCGCCATGGCCGTGAGATCCCTCACGGCGCGACGAGCCCTCGCCGTCGTGAACTGTTCGGCGTAATCGCCGACGCGCATGAAGAACACGACCACGGCGGCGGTGGCCCACTCGCCCACGACGGCGGCGGCGATGACGCCGACCGTCATCAGGGTGTGGGAAATCACCTGGCGTCGCATCGTGGCCTGCGCGACGTTGCGGAAGACGGGATAGCCCCCGATCAGGACGACGGCCAGCCAGATGGGCCAGGGGATGCGCTCGGTGGCCGTCTCGAACAGCCCCAGCCACTCGCCGATCACAACGACGAAGAGCACCGCCCCGAAGACGATGCCGAACAGGGTGAGCACCTTCTTCGTGAAGTCGGTCATGGGGGAGGCGGGCTCGGACTCTAGCCCTTCCTCGGGGACCGAATACCCAGCCTTCGCCACGGCCTCGCGGATGGCGCTCATCTCCACCCTGCCGGGGTCCGTCTGAATGATGGCTTTCTCGGACGACAGGAGTACCTTGGCTGAATGGACGCCCGGCAGCTCAGTGAGGGCGTGCTGGACGTGCATCGCGCACTCGGCGCAGTCCATCCCTGCCACGGGGATCTCGATGGTCTGTTCCTTCGCCATGATCAGGACTTCCTTTCGGGTTCATCGTAGCGGGTACACTCGTAGACGCCCTTGGCCACGTCGGCCAGCAGCTCGTCGCCCATCCGCAGGAGGGTGTCGACCCGCTCGTCGCTGAGGCTGTAGTAGACGTAGCGGCCCTGCTGCTCGCGGTACACCAGGCCACACTCGTGCAAACAGGCCAGGTGCCCGGAAACGGTGGACTGAGCGAGACCGGTGGCGGAAACCACTTCGCTCACGCTCCGAGGGCCGTCCCGCAGCGCCTCCAGGATGGCGAGGCGGGAGGGATCGGCGAAGCCCCGAAAGAGCTTGGCCTTCAGTGCCAGGGAGCGGGCGTTAACGGCGGTCATCATGGCAGACATCTCCATATCGACATATCGGGCTATCCCAATATAATACTCGACAGACAGGGCGTCAAGAGGCACTTTCCGCTCTGGCTATCTGGCTGTTCCGCTCCTTGCGCGGCCGTGCGATGTGGCCTACACTAGCGTATTGAGGATACGCATTCTGGAGACGCACACATGAGACGTACTGTGGTCGTAGACGACAGGCTGCTGGAGGAGGCTCGTGAGGCTTTGGGCACCACGAGCATCCGAGAGACCATCGAGACGGGGCTGCGGGAGGCCATTCGGCGGCGAAAGATCGAGGAGTTTCGGCGCTCTTTGGGCGCGATGGATCTGGACCTCACGGACCAGGAGCTGGAGAGGCTGCGGGATGAGGGATAGACTTTACCTGGTCGACACGTCGGTTTGGATTGAGGTCCTCCCCTCCAATCGGCCGACTACTCCCCTGCGCGAACGGATTGACGGGTTGCTGGCCGCCGACCTCGTTGCCACCACCGGGGTGGTGCGGCTGGAGCTGCTGGGCGGGGCACGAGGTGAAACCGAGTACCGCAAGCTGGACGGACTGCTTTCTGCCCTCCACCAACTGAAGATCGCCGAGGAGCGATGGGATGAAGCAGCTCAGCTCGCCTTTCGGCTGAGGCATCAGGGGATCAGTGTGCCCTTCACGGATCTACTGATATCAGCTGTGACGGCGCACAACGGCGCCATCCTGCTCCACCGGGACCGGCACTTCGACGTCATGGCGGGTCATACCCCCTTGGTGGTGGAAAGCCACGTACCGGCGGCGAGCTGAGGGGCATCGGTGACTCCCCTTCGACCCCCTCGATCTCCAGGCCGGCGTGCTCGACGATCTCCGCGGTGCATCGGTTGATGTTGGTCCCCATCATCCGCACCACCAGCGAATGGTGAAGTCCACGGGGGTGCCCCGGACACCCGAAGGGAACCCTCTACCTTCCCCGGAGATCTCTCCGCATCTCCTCGTACTGCTCTCTGGTGATCTCGCCCCGGGCGTAGCGTCGTCGCAGGGTCTCCAGCGGGTCTTCGGGACCCGCTGCCGCCTCTCTCGGGCGCAGGGCGGAGATCAGCCAGACGATGCCCCCGATCACCAGTGCCCAGAAGAGCACCATCCAGAGGACCATGGCCCCGAGCCAGAGTCCCGAGTGCCACGGGTAGAAGTAGCCGTAGGGGCCCATGCCGAAGGCGGGACCCTGGACGGCCGCCGCGACGCTTACCCCCAGGGTCACCAGCACCAGGATCCCCAGGATCGCTAGAAGGATCCGCATTCCTTGGCTCATCCGCACCTCCTGACGAGCGAACTCGACAAGTCGCCCGCTTGTGTGCTCTTATCTCGGGTGCTGTCGCACTAATCTTGCCAGCAAGTCCTGGCACAGACGAGATTACACACGCCGTCGCCAGGTCACGGGCGGCTGGAGAGGGCATAGGGATTGCGGTGGTTGTGCTGGCCGCATAGCCTCCGAGAGGGGAACACCCGTATCAGCACCGTGACGGAGAGGAGGACCAGGTGGAAGCCATGGCCATGAGCCCGGTCCGGCGGGCTATCGTCGCCGCCCTTCTGGTGCTGTCCATAGCCGGTATCCTGGTTCTGCACAGGATCGAACTCCACGCCGACTTCAACATGCCGCTGCTCTACACCCTGCCGGTGCTGGTGGCGGCGTGGGTATTCAGCCCCTCGGCGGCTGCGGTCTTCGTCCTCCTCGCCGTTGCGGCGATCAGCGTCCACTCCTGGTTGGAAGGCATCGGTCCGCTGACGTGGTCCATAGACGTGGCTACCGTCGTCCTGGTCGCGGCCCTCGGTATTTGGGCGGCGGAGCAGTCGCGAGCCAGGACCCGCCTCGCCCGAGAGAACGCCAGGCTGGCCGAGGAGCAGCAGCGCGAGGCGGAGCGGCTGCGGGCCCTGACGGAGCAACTGGAGGAAGCCAGGAGAGGGAGAGAGCAGTTCCTGACGATGGTGACCCACGAGATCAGGGGGGTGGTCGCCGTTCTCTCGGGATACACCCAACTGTTGTCTAGGCCGGAGGGGCGGCGTACCCAGCTGCTGGACCGCATGGTGGCGGTGGTGCCGGACCAGATGAAGCGGCTGGTCAGACTGGTGGACGATCTGCAGGATCTGTCTCGCATCGAGCGAGGTCGCTTCGAGATCCGCCGGGGCCGGTGCGATCTGGTTGCGATGGCTAGGGGCGTGGTGGAGGCGCAGCGAAGCAGCACCGCTCAGCATCGGATCGTGCTGGATAGCGAGACCGATAGGTTGGACGGAGAGTGGGACTGCGACCGGCTGGGCCAGGTGGTGAGCAACCTGGTTCGGAACGCCGTCAACTACTCGCCGGAGGGCGGCGAGATAAGGGTAACGCTAGCTGCTGCCGATGGCCGGGCCCGGGTCTCGGTGACCGACCAGGGGGTGGGCATAGCTCCCGAGGACCTTCCTCGGCTCTTCAAGCCCTATGCGAGACTGGAGCGAACTCGGGAGGTGAAGGGCACGGGGCTCGGGCTCGTCATCTCCAAGGCGATAGTGGAGGCTCATGGAGGAAGCGTCGAGGTACGGAGCCGCCTGGGAAAGGGTAGCACCTTCACCTTCACCTTGCGTGGGACGGGGACTAGGCACTCCTGCATGGGAGTGCATCGGTACGTTTCCTGCCATGGCGCCGATAAGTCTTCGGACGAATCTATCGCGGCGGTGAGAGGATGAAAGATCTCAAGGCTACTATCGGCATTCCCCTGCTCTCGGTGGCTGCGGTCCTGCTATCGGCCTGCTCCGGGGGGACGTCTAGCTCTCTACAGCAAACCCAGCCGGTTTCCGCGCCTCAGGCCACGGTGCCACAGACGACTCCTACCGCCGGGGCTTCGCCCACGGTGCCTACGGGTAGCACAACAGCGGGACAGCCTACTCAAGTGCCAGGGGCAACCCCACCCCCCGCGGCAACCAGCTACCCGGGCTATGGACAGGGCATGGGTCCGGGAATGGGTCCTGGGATGGGCCACGGCATGGGGTCCGGTGGTGGCCCTGGAGGCTTCACGCGCGGTATGGGGCCGGGCATGATGGGCCCCGGTGGCGGCGCCCCATACAACCAGGGGGGCTCGCTGCTGACCATGGACCAGGCCGTCCAGATCGCCAACCAGTATCTCTCCTCCACGGGGAGTTCCAACCTGCAGCTCGCCATGGTCCACCAGTTCACCAACAGCTACGAGGCCGAGTACATCGAGAAGGGCACCGACATCCACGCCTTCGAGATCCTGATAGACCCCTCCTCTGGAGCGGCTTTCCCCGAGATGGGCCCCAACGTGATGTGGAACACCAAGTACGGCCATCTGGGCGGGATGATGGGGGGCCCCAACCCGTCCTCGGCGACCACCAACATGCCGGTCTCGGCCGACACGGCCAGGAACAACGCCCAGCAGTGGCTGGACGCCAACCTGCAGGGAACGACGCTGGGCTCCGGCGTGGATACTGCCTACGGGTACTACGAGATGGATGTGGAGAGGAACGGGCAGCACTATGGCGAGATCGACGTGAACGGCTACAGCGGGCAGGTCTGGTACGAGGAGTGGCACGGGCCGGTGGTGCAGACCCGAGAGATAACGAGTGGCGGACAGCAGTAGAAGTTGTGCCGCCGCGGTGGTGTTGAGTGGGTGGTGCAACCGCACTCCCACTCAACGTCAGTCGCGCGTCTCGCCGGCGATTCTGAGGCCGTCAGTGCCTCGTGCCCGACATGTTTCTCGACGTGGTCGGGGTTGGAGAAGGCCGCGCGAGCTGGCCACACCCTCCTCTCCTTCACCCTCCCCGTCGCCCGTTAGGCTCCTTCAAGATCGCGGGCGACGGGGGCCTGGCTTGCCTCCTCTCGCAACTCCTCCAGGATCTGCTGAAGCAGCGGAACCCAGCCCTGCCCACGGCCCCGACTGAGGCGGATCTGGTTGGGCATGACTCTCACACGATGGCCGTGCCGGCGCTGCAGACGGCCTCTCACCGTGAGGGGGATGCCTTCCAGCTTGATCAGGATTTCGTCCTCCAGGCTGGAGATGGAGGTTATCCCGATGTGGGAGCACA
>JAJYNT010000263.1 GCA_021786215.1 Chloroflexota bacterium
GCGAGCCAGCGTCTCCTGAAGGCCGGTGACGCCGAGAGTCTGGGCCTGCGGATCCCTCCACGCCTCGAGGATCGAGGGATCAGAACTATCCTGGGTGTCCCGATCATGGCCGACCGGCAGCCGATCGGCTTGTTCTTTCTGGGCTATCTGCTGAGACGGGATCTCACCGATGCCGAGGCGCGTTTCCTGGAGGCGATGGCTGAGAGGGTTGGAACGGCTGTGGAACGGGCCGCGAACCAGGCGGAGAGCCGGCAGCGGGCGGAGCAGTGGGAGGCGATAGCTCGGGTCGCCGCCGCCCTGGCCCACGAACTCAGGGTTGAGCCGATTGCTGAACTGGTGATTCGCCAGGGAATCGCCATTCTTGGCGTCGACGCCATCTCGTTGTTTTCCGCGGATCCTGAGAAGCGGGAACTTCGCCTGCTGGCTCACAGCGGCATTTCCAACGAGACAGCGGCACGGATGGCGCGAATATCCTTTGACGCCCCAATGGTCACCGCCATCGCGGCCTCCACCATGCAGGTCCAATCCATGGAGGATCTACCTGCGACTCGGATCGAGCTGGCCAGGAGGGTGGCGGAGAAAGAGGGGCACAGAAGCCTGCTCGCCGTACCCCTGATCAGCCGAGAGAGGCTTGTGGGTGTCTTGGATGTGGCGACTCGGCAAAGGCACCATTTCGAAAAGCGACAGGTGGATTTCATCGCAACGCTGGCAGATCTCTTTGCCGCGGCCCTGGAGAACGCACGGCTGTACGAGGAGGTGCAGGGGGCTCTCGAACTTCGTGAAGAGTTTCTTAGGGACGCAGCCCACGAGTTGCGAACTCCGGTGACCTCCATCAAGGGCTACTCACAACTGCTGCCGCGGCTGATCCCTGAGGAAGATGCTCAAGTGCGGCGTATGGTGGATGGACTAGGGCAGCAAACCGAGAGGTTGGCAAGGTTGGTTCAAGACTTGCTAGAAGTAGCGGAGTTTCAGGCTGGGCAGCCGGAATTGCACCGCGAGCGCTTCGATCTGTCCGCCTTGGC
This sequence comes from Chloroflexota bacterium, assembly GCA_021786215.1. Next base: position 1,023 of record JAJYNT010000263.1, read on the forward strand.
TAAACAGGTGGTCGCCTCGGTGGACGGCACTGGAGGGAGAAGGGTGCTGTTTCACGACGGACGCCCGGCGATGGTGGACGGAGATCGCGTCCGGCTGCGGCGCGTGCTGGAGGATCTTGTGCAGGTTGCCCTGCGATCGGCACCAGAGGAAACCAATGTGGACCTCACACTTACCTTTCAGGACGGGAAGGTGCGGATAGTGGTGCACGATCAGGGGCCTGCGATACGTCCGGAGCGTCAGCTTCACCTCTTCGAGCCCTTCTACCCAATTCGAGGTCCCGGTGAGGTGGGTTACGCGCCGTCCAAGGGGGTTGGCCTTTACATCGACAGGGCGATAGTGGAAGCACATGGTGGTGCTCTGTGGTTCGATAGTGAGGACGGCAAGGGCACTAGCTTCTTCATACAGCTGCCCTCGGCGACGTAAGCGCCCAGCCATGTGGTGGGAGAAGAGCGGGGTCGACAGGGCAACAGTTGAGGGGGTGACTGCCGGCAGTTTGATGCGAGGAGGGACCGATGGAGCCGATATCCACTGGAGTTGGCGGTCTAGACCGTGTGCTCCACGGTGGGCTCAGACCCCGAGCGTTGCATGTCGTTGGTGGCCTGCCTGGAACTGGAAAGACGACCATAGCGCAGCAGATCAGCTACCACCACGCGAGGCAAGGCGGGCGGGTTCTGTATCTGGTCGCGCTATCTGAGACCGCCGAGCGGCTGGTGGGGCACGCGAGGGGGTTCAGCTTCTTTGACCCGGCCATGGTTGCGCACCGAGTCTACTACATAAGTGTGTACGGCAAACTGGAGGAGGGCGGGCTTCCTGCCGTGCTGGACGAGGTTCGCATGCTGTCCCTCGAGCACAAGGCTTCGCTGGTGGTGGTGGATGGCATATCTACCTTGAAGGCAGCCGCGCCGACATCGCTGGATTTTCGGCGGTTCGTGTTTGATTTGAACGCCCAGCTTCGTTCCCTAGGTGCCACGACCCTTGTCCTGGGCCCCTGGGTCGAGTGGGAGGCCACAGATCCGGAGTTCGCCGTGGCCGAGGGAATCCTCACGTTGAGTCTGGAGTCAAGCGACCATGGGGCGCAGAGATACCTGAAAGTGCTGAAGCTACGCGGGTCCGAGCATCTGGCCGGCCGTCACTCCATGACTATCAATAGAGACGGGGTTGCGGTCTACCCACGACTGGAATCGGCCCTGATGTCGGAAGGGATAGGGGAACCGGCCAGCGAGTGGAAGCGGCTGGGAAGCGGCTCGAGCGGGCTGGACCAGATGCTCCATGGCGGGCTGCCCTCCGGATCTGTCAGCCTGGTGGCAGGGGTTCCCGGAGCTGGAAAGACGACGATGGGGCTTGGCTTCCTGGCAGAGGGTGGAAGGTTAGGGGAACATGGGATCTACATGGGGATGGACGAAGCGCCGTCGCGCCTGATCGGCAAGGCCGACGCACTGGGATTGGGCTTCGGCAAGATGGTCCAGGACGGCACGGTGCAGCTATTCTGGAAGCCATCACTGGAGGTGATCCCGGATGAGGTGGCCTGGGCAATCCTGGAGATGGTGGACAGGTCCAATGCTCAAAGGCTGGTAATCGACGGAATAGATGGGGTAATGTCTGCGTTGTTCGCCAGCGGAAGAGAGGCGCCATTCTTGACCGCCCTGATGGCTGCCCTGCGCAGCCGCAACGTGACCACGATCCTCACGCACGAACGCACCCAATTGCCTGGGATCGGCACAGACGGCTCGAGTTATGACAAGGTTGGGGCTGCCATAGACAACATTATTATGCTGCAATATGTGGAGCTGCGGTCGGAGTTGCACCGGCTGATCTCAATACTCAAGGTGAGAGAGAGCGACTTCGACCCCTCTATCCGGGAGTTCACCATATCGGCTGGGGGGCTCCACGTGGCCAACACCTTCGGAAGCGCTGAGGCGGTGCTGACGGGCATCGGCCACTGGCGGGGGAGGCGCGCCCAATGAGTGCGAATGGCACTGACAAGAAGGTGCTCGTAGCGGACGATGAGGAAGCCATCACCGAACTGGTAGCATTTGCTCTGGAGTTGGAAGGCTACCAGGTGATCCAGGCTCCAGACGGGCCTGAGGCGCTCCGGCTGGCCAAGGAGGAGCACCCTGACCTGGCGATGGTGGACGTGATGATGCCTGGCCTGGATGGTAGAGAAGTGTCTCGCCGGATAAAGGAGGACCCATCCACCTCAAGCATACCGGTTTTGCTGTTCAGCGCAGCGCCTAACCCGGATCTAACCGAGGCAAAGGCCGACGGCTTCATGCCGAAACCGTTTGACGTGAACCAACTGGTGGATACGGTCCGGCGCTACATAAAGAGGGAATGAGATTCCTCGAATCGTGACTGATGACGAGGATCAGGAGCGCGCGTGGTCTCCGACCTCGCCTCGGAGGGTCTCTACCGCGTGTGAGAGCGCTGGCCTGATGACATCCAAACATTCCTGGACGGCCCTGGGGCTGCCCGGGAGGTTCACCACCAGGGTTCGCCCCCGGACCCCCGCTGCCATCCTTGAAAGCATGGCGTTCGGGGTCTTCTTCAAGCTCTCCGCACGCATCGCCTCAGGCAGACCTGGAACCTCGTAGTCTAGCAGCTCCAGGGTGGCGGTTGGAGTCACGTCGCGGGGGGCAAGACCGGTACCGCCGGTGGTTAACACCACATCTACCCCCAGGTCGTCGGTCCACGCGACTATCTTCTCCTGGATCCGGGCTTTCTCGTCCGGCACGATTTCGTATGCCGCTACCTCCCCGTCCAGCTGTGCGACAACCTGCTGAATGACGGGTCCTCCTCGGTCTTCTCTCTCCCCGCGTGATCCCTTGTCGCTCACAGTCAAAATCGCGTACCTGTGTTTGCTCATTCGCTTCCCTCTAAGGCCTCATCGTACCTACTCGCGGTGGAAATCACCGCTCTTGCCGCCCGACTTGTGAACCAGCAGGATCTGATCGATCACCATTCCCCTGTCCACGGCCTTACACATGTCGTAGATGGTCAAAGCGGCGACTGAGACCGCGGTGAGGGCTTCCATTTCCACTCCGGTTCGGCCTGCCAGTCTGACCGTGCCTTCGATTTCCACAGATGACTCTTCCTTGATGAGCCGAAAGAGCATCTCCACCCCGGTTATCGGCAGTGGATGGCACATGGGGATCAAGTCGGGGGTCTTCTTGGCTGCCATGATTCCGGCCACCTGGGCCACGTTCAGTACGTCGCCTTTGGCCATGCGCCCCTGCTCGATCATCTCCAGGGTAGCTGGATTCATCCGCACGCGGCCGCGGGCCGTGGCCTCCCGTACTGTTTCAGCCTTGCCGGTCACGTCCACCATGTGGGCGCGGCCGTGGGCGTCGAAGTGGGTCAATTCGCTCAAGAGCGCCTCCACACATCAGGTGGTCAATGATCCACAAGCTTAGTCTGCTTCGGGCAGGTCAATAAGCTGCACGGTGGCTCGGTCACCGGCCTGCAGCCTGGCGACTGTTTCGGGGATCACCAACAGGGCGTTGGCCTGAACCATCGTGCGGAGAATGCCCGAGCCCTGGGCTCCAGCCGGCCGCACTCTCCACTCGCCATTCTCCTCGGTCGCGATGGCCCGTAGGAAGTTCCGGACCCCCAGCCGGCTCCTGACGCCGGTTTCCAGGATGGCCTCCACATGGCGTCGTCGTAGCCGCGCTTGGCCGGACATCTTGAGGATGGCTGGCCGAGCGAACTGCTCGAAAGCTACCATCGATGCAGATGGATTGCCGGGCAGGCCGAACATAGGCTTCCCCTCGATCAACCCAAAGGTCACCGGCGCTCCCGGGCGCATTTTGACCTGCCAGAACAGGATCTCTCCCATGCGGGAGAGCACCGTCTTCACCACGTCGTAGTCGCCCACAGACACCCCGCCAGAGGTGATCAATAGGTCCGCATCGGCTATTCCCTTTTGGATCATGGCCTCCAGTTCGCCGGCCGTGTCTCTAGCGATGCCAAGCGGCAGCGGCTCGCCGCCGCAGGCCTTCACCTGGGCTGAGAGACTAAAGAGGTTGCTATTGCGGATCTTGCCCGGAGTAACCGGCTCGTCCGGGAGCACCAACTCGTCGCCGGTGGTCAGAACCGCCACTCGAGGAGCACGGACTACTTGAGCTCGAGTCCGCCCAAGGGTCGCTAGCATCCCGATCTCCGCCGGTCTGATAGTGGTGCCACGTCGCAAGATGAGCTCCCCTGCCCTGACGTCCTCGCCCGCACGTCTCAGGTCGTCTCCCGGTGAAACAGGTCTCGATATCAGGACTCCACCATCGATCCTCTTCACATCCTCGGTCCTGACTATCGCGTCAGTACCTGGCGGTATCGGGGCGCCCGTCATTATTCGCACCGCTTCACCGGGCCGAACCAGAGGGGGAGGCGGGTATCCGGCGGGCAGATCGGCAATTACTCGCAGTGAAACCGGGTTCTCCGCACCGGCGGCAACTGTGTCAGCTGCTCGCAGCGCATAACCGTCCATGGCGGAGTTGTCGAACGGAGGGATATCCATGTCGGCGAGCACATCTTCTGCCAGCACTCGACCGAGACAATCGAGGAGGTGGCGCGTCTCGTCCTTGAGGGGAGAGACGGAATCGAGGACGATGCCAAGGGCTTGCTCGACATCTACGTCCAGCAACATCGCGTTTTCTCCGAGACAAACTATCAGCCTTCGGCCAACTGCTGAAAGCTGCGATAATTATGAAAGTATACATCGGGGGTGAGCGGTTGACAAAAGGGCGCCGGATAGTAAAATCTTGCTAATACCGGTCCCACCCGGCCGGATCAGACGCTTCGGGTCGGGTCTCAACCGGCTCGACGGTGAGTCGGAATCTTGCATAGACGTTGTCTTCTTTTGGAATTGAGCCTCGTCGAATACGGCGAGGCGTTTCGGTTACAGCAGTCCATTGCGGCTGCTCGGGAGGAGGGCACTATGCCCGACCTCCTGATGACCCTGGAACATCCTCCCGTTCTGACTCTCGGGCGAAGGGCTAACCCCGCGAATATCATCGCTCCGGAGGAATATCTGCGTCGCGAAGGGATCTCGGTTCATCAGAGCACCCGCGGGGGTGACGTGACCTATCATGGCCCCGGGCAACTGGTGGGTTACCCCATATTGGGGCTTCGTCAGTTGGGGCTGGGCGCTTCCTCCTACGTACACACCCTGGAAAGAGTGATCATTGACCTGCTGAAGACTTTGGGGATAGAGGCCCGGCAGGATCCCCGCTACATTGGGGTATGGGTGGGAGAGGAGAAGGTGGCCGCGATCGGTGTGGCGATTTCTGGGGGCGTCACTAAGCATGGCTTCGCGTTGAACGTGAACCCTAACCTGTCACACTTCGGACTGATCAACCCTTGCGGGATCACGGACAGAGGGGTCACCTCTTTGGCTCGACTGCTGGGGCGTCCAGTAGAGATCCCCGAGATCCGGCCACTGTTGTACGAGAGCTTCTCCAGACTGTTTGGCGTGCAGTTGGAGCCCTGCAATGAAAGGTGGTTAACGGATGCAACCTGATCCAACAGATTTGGCCCTGTTTGCCATCTTCCTGGTAGTCCTGATCGCGCCCTTCAAGGTGAAGCTTGTCGAGGAGAATTTGGAGGCCTTCCTGTTCGTCATGGGCGCCCTCGCTGTGACGGTCACCGGCAAGTGGGATCTGGCGTTGATCAAGACCGCGGCCGAAGAGCCCGTCATGAAGGGGATAGTGCCGGCAGTGTTCATCGCCGGATTGATCTTCTTCTATGGCAAGAACAGCTTTGGGACGGCGATGAGCGGCATTCTGCGCGGGGTGCCCGTGAGCGTGGTTATCTTCACTATCGTGGTGGTGTTGGGTCTGCTCTCCAGCGTCATCACGGCCATCATTGCTTCCCTGTTGCTGGTGGAGCTCGTCAACTTGATGCCTCTCCAGCGGAAGGAGAAGATAGATCTGGTAGTCATCGCCTGTTTCTCCATAGGCCTCGGGGCCGTGCTCACTCCACTGGGTGAGCCACTCTCCACGATCGCGGTCGTCAAGTTGGCTGGTCCCCCTTACAATGCCAGCTTCTGGTATCTATTCGATCAACTGGGCTTGCTGATCGTGTCTGGAGTGGTGGCCTGCGGGCTGTTTGGGGTTTTCTACGTGGGCAGGAGAGCGACAAAGCAAACCTCCAAGTCACAGGTGAAAGAAGATGAGGGAAGCCTCAAGGAGGTTTTCATCAGGGCTGTCAAGGTGTACGCATTTGTGGCTGCTCTCTTCTTGCTCGGTGCCGGCATGGAGGTGATCATCAACAAGTACTTTGTCCAGTTGCCGGCGACGGTGCTGTACGGGTTGAACAT
>JAJYNT010000376.1 GCA_021786215.1 Chloroflexota bacterium
CCAAGCCGGACGGGCGGGCACGGGGCCGCCTCCGGTGTTGGGAAGGGCAGCCGGCATCTCCACGGTCCGCGGTTTAGCTTGGATCGGCGACACGGCGATACGGGTAGGGCCACTCTCCACCGGGATCTGCGCCACCACCGTGTTCTTGGACAGGTCGAGCGCCGCTACCATGTTTTTGTCATGTAGAGCCACGTACCCCTTTTTGCCGTCCCGGGTTATGCCGAGACCTGCCGCTTGGCCGGGCAGCGAGATGGATCCCACCACATTGCCCGATGCCAGATTGACTATTGAGACCTCGTTCTTGTCGTGCCTGGGGATGTAGGCAAGGTCGCCGGTGGGCGAGAAACTTGCCGCATCAGAGGCCGAACCCAAGGCAATTGAACGCTTCAACTGCCCCGTGGTCGTATCTATCAGTTGCAGATCGTTGCTGTCCTCGCTTGTGGCTAACAACTCCTGGCCCGTGGGGGAAACCGCGAGGTAGTGGTTGGTTCCGCCGGCCTTTAGTGTTGATACCACCTCACGTTTTCGCAGGTCCACCATCGTGATCAGCCCGGAGTCTTTGTCGGACACAAAGGCTACATTGCCATCCGGTGTGGCCGCCACGTTGTTCGGATGGCCCCCTACCGGCACCGCGAACAGCTCGGCCCGTGAGGCTGTGTCGATCACCCGCAGCGACCCCTGTTGGGGGTCGGGAGCCAGCAGCCACGCCCCGGCCGAAGTTACCGCCAGCTGGCCTACCTGACCACCTATCTTGGTTGTGGCCGTCACGTCTTCGACCGCTGTTTCCAGGTAAGAGATCACGTTGGAGTTGAGGTGACTCACATAGACGAAATGGGTATCTGGGCTGAAGGCAAGGGACAAGGGCGACTGCTTCAGCGGCACCACTTCAACGGCGGTGTTGGTGTTGGTGTCGATGACGGATATGGATTTGGCCTTCTCGTTGGCCACGTATACGGTACCGATGCCGTTGGCGATGGCTGGTGTTATCGGCTGCAGCATAATGGAGGCCAGAATGGCGGCGGCGACCAGCAGCCAGCGTCCGTGGGAGATCATTCTCTTTCCCTCCCCAGTTCTTGAAGGATAGCCTCCAACTCGGAAGGCCTCCAGGGTTTTGGCAGAACTCCGTCGATATGAGTCCAGCCTGGTTCGACTTCGTCGACTGAAGCGGCCAACCCGGTGATGAGAAAGATCTTCATCTTTGCTCTCACCTTCCTCAATTCGGCAGCCACCACGATACCACTCATGTCGGGCAGTTTGAGATCTACGAAAGCTACCTCGAAGGATCGCTGAGTGGCCAGGGTCAATCCCTCGGCCGCCGTGACAGCTACACTCGACTGGAAGCCTTCAAGATGGAGCCTCTCCGCTAGCATTTCTGCCAACTCCCGCTGATCGTCCAGGACCAGAGCAGTCAGGGCCTCCGAGGTATTACGTTTCACCATCTTGGCCTCCGTGGTGGACCTTGGCCCGTCGGTCTTCCCGGTGCGCATCCACTCGGGAACAGCTGGCACAGGACAAATGTGAACCTATCGTCCTGATGACCACGGATGGTCAGGACAGATGGACGGGCTCAGGGGACTTGGCCTGTGGCGCAGACGGCAGCTGGAGCGCCGTTGATGCGCAGAAACGGCCGGGAGTGACAATCGTCGAGCCTCGGTCATTCTAGTTGATGGCCGGCTTCACCGTCAATGCAAAAGGTCCTCAGAACTATCAAGGACTTCCTGATACCTACCTGGATGGTACCTCGTCGCGATGGCGCGGTGATATTGCCAAACCGAGCTTGCTGGTGTTGAAGAAAGGGACGATACGCGGACATTTTCGGGCCTTTAGTCCGTTACCCCCTGGCCGATAGACTCGTAACATCATGCTGTCTTATCAGATTGATTGCTGGGGGTAGGAATGGGAAGGCTCGGATCGGGCCTGCTGGTGGCCGTGGTGCTGTTGCTAGTTGCTCTTGGATACCCCGCGCCTATCGCCATCGGGTCGCCTAATCTTTCCGCAACCCAGGACAAGGCGAAGAGCGCTCCCCCCAAAGTCGAGCCAACCAAACAGCCCACACGGACCGCCGCGGGCGACAGCAACAATGACACCGAACAGGCAGCAAAGCTATTGGCCAAGCTGCGACCGGGTGCTGAAGAGACAGCCGCGAGAAGCCCTCAGCCCGCGGTCGCACTCCCGGTGAGGATGAGCATTCCGGCCATCGGAGTGAATGCACGCTTCGAGTACGTTGGTCAGACGGCCGATGGAGCGATGGATGTTCCGAAAGATCCGAGGGATGTTGCCTGGTACAGTTTGGGCCCGAGGCCGGGAGAACTGGGGAACGCCGTCGTGGCCGGGCACGTGGATTGGGGCGGCAAACTCGCCGTCTTTTGGGGATTGAAGCAGCTCAAGGCAGGCAACAGCGTGGAGGTGGTGGCCGCGGACGGCCGCAAGTACGAGTTCATCGTTCAATGGGTTCGGCAGTTCGATCCCGCTCAGGCGTCGGTCCAGGAGGTGTTTAGGCAATCGAACGATACTGAACTCACCCTGATCACCTGCGGCGGGGTCTTCGACCACCAGACCCGGCAGTACCTCAGCCGCGAGGTGGTTCGAGCCATCCTGAAATAGCTGCCGAAAACGCCGGGGCAAGGGTAAAGCATTGGGGAAAACTGCCGATACTCTATTATTGAAATGAACTCACGGCTTAGACTGCCGGTGAAAGGAGAGGATAGAATGGGTGATGTCACCCAGGTGCTGAATGCCGAAGAGCAGTTGGTCATCTTTGAGCTGGCGAACGAAGTCTACGGTGTGGACATAAGCCGGGTTCAAGAAATCATCCGAATGACGGCCATCACGCGGTTGCCCAGGGCACCGGAGTTTGTAGAGGGAGTGATCAACCTTCGTGGCAAGGTGATCCCTGTGGTCGACCTGAAGAAGCGTTTCGGGCTGGATGAGATGGATCGAACCAAGGCGAGTCGGATCGTAGTGGTCGACGTGGGCGATCACACCATCGGGATGGTTGTGGACGCCGTGTCTGAGGTGTTGCGAGTTCCATCCGATGCGGTGGAGCCGCCGTCTCCTGTGGTTACTACCATTGAGTCGGATTACATCCGGGGTATCGCCAAACTGGAAGGGCGGCTGATCATCCTGCTGGATCTGGACAAAGTGCTGTCCTGGGATGAGAAGCGGAAGCTCCGAGAAGTGGTGGCCGCGTAACAGGGGCTCCAGCCGCGAGCGCTCGCTCGCGATGTGGATTGCTGATCAAGGGACGCCGAACACTCGGCGTCCCTTGATCGCGTTATTTCTGGCCCATTCCTTGCCTAATCGCCAAGTTCCGGGATATGATCTAGTCATGAGCAAGCCGTTCGAGCAGGACACCCAACCGTTGGAACCATCCCCCCCAGTCGTTCTATTCGATGTGGATGGTACCCTCATCCGCACCGAGGGCAATTCTCGCCACAGTCGAGCTTTTTGTGCTGCCTTTTTTCAGCTGTTTGGCACCGAGTGCCAATTCGCGTTCGGGATGCATGGGATGACCGATCTGCAGATCTACATTGCCCTCGCTCGGGAACTGCCCGGGGTCGATGGCCGGGCCGAGGAGCTGGCGGCCGAAGCCTGTCGCCGGATGGTCGAGATCTATCGAACGCCGGATGAGGCCGATGGCTTCTATGTGCAGCTTCCTGGCGTTCTGGAGACGCTGGAATTACTGTCGGAGCGGGGTGCGCTGCTGGGGCTGCTGACGGGGAACGCCCCGGAGATCGCGCGAGACAAGCTGAAGTCGGTGCAGTTGGGCCGGTTCTTTGCCTTTGGAGCCTTCGGCACCGAGGGCGAAAACCGTTCGGCCCTACCTCCAATCGCCATGGCCAGGGCCGAGGTGGTGCTGAACCGGGCGGTGGACCGCAGGCGGGTTTTCATTGTGGGAGACACCCCCAGAGACGTGGCGTGCGCTCTGGAAAACGGGTGCAGATCGGTTGCCGTGGCAACCGGCAACTTCTCGGCAGCGCAGCTGACCGAGGCTGGGGCCGAGTTGGTGCTTCCCACCCTGGCGGACCCCACGCCTCTGCTGCTGCTCATGGACGACAAGTAGTTGCGCTCGCGCGGCTAGGCCGGGGGGCTCCAGTTGATCTGCTTGTATACCCAGTTCTTGTCTGCTTGAGTCAATGTGCGCTGAATGTTGGGGTCGCTGTCGGCCGACTGCAACCACTGAGGCAGGGCATTGCTCCTGCGTTGAGCCAACTCCCGCGGATCCAATGGCCGGTTGGGGTCCTTTTCCAGGACCTGGATGATTTCGTATCCAGAAGCGGTCTTAACCGGATCGCTGATCTGGTTCACCTGCAGCTTAAACGCCACGTCGTCGAACTGTGGGCTCATCTTGCCCTGTGGGAACCACCCCAGATCTCCACCCTTGTCCTTGGTGGCGGTATCCTGGGAGTCGGCCTTGGCCAGCTGCGCGAAGTCCCCACCAGCCTTCAACTTGTCCTCGATCTCCTTGGCCTTGGCCTCGGTGTCTACCAGGATGTGTCGAGCGTGAATCTGCTCGGCGGATGTGGGTACCTGAGCGGCCATTGCATCGGAGAGTTTCTGATAGAGCAGTTGGTCCTCCACCATGGACCTGAACTCAGTCTCGGTGATCCCCATGGCACTCAGATAGCTGTTGACTCGTGACTTAACGTCGGCAGTGGGAGCAGGGGTGGCGTTGGACGACTGTGTGGGAGCCGACGAAGGCGTTGCGGTAGCGGAGGTTGGAGTCGCAGCCGCAGGCGTGGCCCCGGTAGCTGGTTGGGCAGCTGCCTGTGGTGTGCTCGATGGAGCCGAGGTGGCGGCAGCGGCAGGTGCAGCTGCTGGCTGGTTGCCGAACTCCTTGTTGATCTCGTTGTCTATGTCAGCGGCCGAAACGGTGATGCCCCGGCGAGCTGCTTCCTGGCGAACCAACTGCTGATCGATCAAGTCGTTGAGGGTCTGATCCGGCAGAAGAGCCAGTCTGAATTGGACTTGCTGGATCTGCTGCTGAATGAGATTGGCGGTAGACTTGTTGGCCGAGCTTGAGCCCAGGGACTGAAGCTCTGCCTCCATGTACTGCATCTGCTGCTCCAGGCCCTTTTGGCGGAAATCTAGCATGCGGGCGTAGGTCTGGAGGGTTATCGGTTTTCCTTCCACAATGGCGGCAGGATCTGAGGCTCGAGCCACATACTCTCTCCACCAGCCAAAGCCGAGAATGGTGGCTATCACCACGAATAGCACCCCCATGCCGGAGTAGAGGAGTTTCTTGGCTCGGACCTCACGTTCGTGCCGAGACAGCTCATCACGTGAGAAGCGTTGGCCGGGAACGGGGCTCCGTCGCGGAGTGGGGGGCTTGTGTGATGTCCCCTTGGTGGGGTCGCTGGTGGGTTTGGAGACCGGCTGGTTATTCGGCATTCCTTCCTCTAGCTGTGTGCAAAGAGTGTTGGCCGGGGGCCGAGCCCTGGCGGCAAGGGCGGGTCGAAGACCCGCCCCTAACAGCATTGCTGGAATGACGTCACCGTACCACCGCTAGCCGCGGATGGCGATCCCGCTCTCCCGGATGTGTTCCGCGGTGAATGGCAGCAGTGCGATATGTCTTGCCCGCTTGATTGCCATTGTCAGTCGCCGCTGGTGCTTGGCACAGGTGCCGGTCTTGCGGCGTGGCTCCATCTTGCCTCGGTCCGAGAGATATCGTCGCAGTCGGGCGACGTCCTTATAGTCGATATTGTCTATTTTGTCGACGCAGAAGGCGCACACCTTCCGGCGGGGTGTGTAACGAGGCTTCCCGCCCTCAGGACGGCGCCCTGCTGGCCTTTGAGGTCTTCCTACTGGAGGCAAAGTCATCTCCCTTTCTCCACTTGCGCGGCGAAACCGCGCTAGCAGGGCTCGAGTTAGAACGGGATCTGGTCGGCGTCGACGGTGCCATGTTCTTCGCCAGGGAGCTCTCCGAGCTCACCACGAGACTTCGAGTCCAGGATGCGCATGTCGCTGGCGATTATCTCCACGTCGGTGCGCTTCTGCCCATCCTGGCCTTCCCAAGTGCGAGTTCGTAAGCGGCCCTCGACGTAAACCTTGCCGCCCTTCCTGAGGTACTGGCTGCACGTTTCCCCGAGTTTTCCCCAAGCGGTCACTCGGAACCACTCGGTTTCCTCTCGCCGCTCGCCGTCGCTCGCCGTGTAAACGTGGTTGCAGGCCACAGAAAAGGTAGTGACCGGCCTTCCATTAGGCGTGTAGCGCATCTCCGGGTCACGACCGAGGTTTCCGATGATCATCGCCTTGCAGAGTCCCGACATCCCTCGAACCTCCTCTTACTCTACGCGTAACAGCAAGTAACGAATTATCTGGTCATTCAGCATGAGGCTTCGCTCGAGTTCGTCAGCGGCCTTTGGGTCCAGCTTTAGCTGCGTGATGTGGTAAAGGCCGTCTCTGAAGTCTTGAATGGGGTAAGCCAGACGCCGCCGGCCCCAAGGGTCACTGCTGATGACTTCGCCGCCCCGCGTCGCAATGAGCGCCGCGAGACGCTCGACCGCCTCCTGGAGGGGTTGCTCCTCCAGATCTGGCCTGAAGATGGTCATAAGCTCGTAGTTTCGCAACCTCGCACCTCCTTTCCTCGGGATTGCCCTCGTCCCTCGTGCCGGCCAGTGCGAATGCCAGCAGGGCAAGAGCAGAAAGGTTAGCGGTTATACCGCCGACCTGCCGAAAGCCGGCCACGCTATCTGGCCAAGGCAGGTCCCAGCTGTTCAGTTTCGACCGGGGGAAGTATATCACATGGGGTTCAGCGCCACCAAATTGACTTGACCTGTGCCCGATGATACTATCAAGTCCGAAGTACACTCTTTGTGGAGGCCGGGATGTCTGATCTGGAAGCTGTTGCCCAAGAGGTGGCCGCCTGCCATCGATGCGAGCTGGCGAAATCCCGGCACTTGACCGTTCCGGGGGAGGGCAACCCCCAGGCCGACATCTTGTTTGTGGGCGAGGCCCCCGGGTGGTATGAGAACCAGCAGGGGCGGCCGTTTGTTGGGCCAGCTGGCCAATTCTTGGAGGAGCTGCTTCGTTCGGTTGGCCTGTCACGATCTGAGGTGTTCATCGCGAATGTAGTGAAGTGCCGTCCTTCTCAGAACCGAGATCCCCTCCCGGAGGAGATCGCAGCCTGTGGAGATTATCTGGCGCGGCAGGTAGCAGCCATCAAGCCGCAGGTCGTGGTTACCCTCGGGCGCTTTTCCATGGGACGCTTTTTCCCTCCAGGCAAGAGCATACGAGAGCTTCACGGCACCAGCTGTCGGAAGGATGGCATGCTCTGTTTCGCCATGTATCACCCGGCAGCAGCCCTCCACCAGCCA
>JAJYNT010000055.1 GCA_021786215.1 Chloroflexota bacterium
GGAGGGCAAAGAGCGGCTGATCGCCCAGTTGCAGGGAAACCTGGAGAGGTACCATGCCATGCCGCCCTTCAAGCTCTACTTTGGCTTGAAAAGGCTGGTGGGAAGGTCATGATTCGATGACTCACCCGTTTGTGTCGGTAGTAGTACTCAACTATAATGGCCTCCGCTTCTTGGACGATTGCCTCGGCTCCCTGGACCAACTCGACTATCCGCGAGATCGCTTCGAGGTCGTTCTGGTCGACAACGTCTCACAGGACGGGTCGGCCGACATTGCCGAGAAACGGTTCCCGCGGTTCCGCGTTGTGAGGAATAGCCGGAACCTCGGCTTCGCGGCGGGCAACAACGTGGCGATGCGTACTGCCCAGGCCGATTACGTGGTGCTGCTGAACAACGACACCGCCGTCGACAAGCAGTGGCTATCCGCTCTGGTGGAGGCGGCCGAACGGGATCCAAAGATCGGCGCTTGCACCTCCAAGCTGCTGTTTCAGCACGATCGGGCCAGGATCAAACTGGAGGTCACCCCCTTCCGTCCCAGCGATTGGGGATCGACGGATCAGCGGGAACTGGGGGTAAAGCTGCTGAGCGCCCGGGTACTTCAGGGAGGAGAAGCCAGAGAGGCCGAGTATCTGGAGGGATTCTACGGCCAGGAGCCGTCCCCGGATGGTCCATTCCGTTGGTCGGGCGCAGCCGCCACCATCGGGGTACGAGTCTCGAAGAAGGACGAGCCGGCAACCTTGAAGTTGTCCGTGGCGCCGGCCCGCCCCAACGGCAAGATCGCCAGGCTGAGCCTCACAGCGGAGGGCATCACCCTGGGAAGCTGGGAGATAGCGCCCGGTCCACAGGATCTGGAGATCCCCCTGCCGCGAGAGCTCGTCGAGAAGGCCGGTCCGGTGATCCAGAATGCGGGCACCCTGATCCTGCGGGATGGTTCGGGCCGCGACCGAGGCTCGGTAGTTAGGGGAACCGAGGTTTACCAAGAAGATGATCGGGGTCAGTACGGCCACCGCGAGGAGGTGTTCGCCGGGTGCGGGGCGGCTCTTCTCCTCAAGCGAGCCATGCTGGAGGATGTCGGTCTCTTCGATGAGGATTTCTTCATGTACTACGAGGACATGGACCTATCATGGCGCGCTCGCCGTCGGGGCTGGAAGATCCTTTTCGTGCCCGAGGCTGAGGTACGCCACGTCCACTGCGGCAGCAGCGTCGAGTGGTCTCCCCTCTTCCTGTACCATGTGGAAAGAAACCGGCTACTGATGCTGGCCAAGAACGCCTCTCTCGGCCTTGCCGCTGCTGAGCACTTCAAGTACGCCGCCTCCGCCGGCCTCAATGTTGGCCGGCTGCTGCGCTCACTTGCGCTCCGCTCGGCCGATCGAAGTCCGCTGCAGAGACGGCTCCGTATCCAGCTTCAAGTCCTCTACTGGCTCGTGTCCCACCTATCCAGTACAGCCGCAAAGAGACGGCAACTCGCAAGACGGGAGTCTGTACCGGCCGAGAAGCTGCTGCGATGGATGGTGCCGGCTTGAAGGTAGGCATCTACAACCGATGGCTGCACACCATGGGTGGAGGCGAGCGCTACACCCTCACGGCCGCCCAGGGGCTCGCCGAGGAAAACCAGGTGGAGCTCATCACACATCGCCCCACCTCGCTCCAGACGCTGGAAGCCAAGCTGAACGTCAACCTCCAGGGCATCTCCCTGCGCTGCGTACCCGACCTGCCCTTCCACCGGCTGGGGGACTACACCGAGGAGTACGATCTCTTCATCAACGCCTCCTTCATGAGCTTCGTCCCGTCGAGGGCCAAGAAGAGCGTTCTCTTCGTCTACTTCCCCTTCCCGGTCGATAAGTCACCGTGGGGCCTCTTCAAGAGAAATGTGGGGCTCTGGCTGCGGCACCAACTGATCGTTCCGGAGTTCGGCGA
Organism: Chloroflexota bacterium; assembly: GCA_021786215.1. The sequence goes on from JAJYNT010000055.1 coordinate 1,915, forward strand.
GGGGTTCTACGGGCTCCAGCAGGTGGGTGGGGGATGGTACCGTTGGACGGCGGAGAAGGCGCTGGTGCACCTGCCGGTGGTCCACCGAGGAAGCCCCATGCGGGTGCGGCTGATGGTGGGGAGCTTCCGGCCCCAGGATCATCCGCCGGTAGCTGTGCGGGCCTCGGCGGCCGGCCGGCTCCTCGCTCAGACCGAACTGTCCTCCACAGACGGCAATTACCTGCCACTGGAAGTGACCATCCCATCTGAAGCCACCGAGGGTGACAAAACCACTCTTGCCATCGAGGCCGATACCTTCAATCCTCAAGGGGGACCGGGCTTCGAGGAGGACTACCGCGACCTGGGGATCGCGGTGGCCAAGGTGAAGGTGATGGGCGCTCGCCACCAGATCTACGATCTGGTCTTCGAGAGGATGATCAAGGAGGCAGGGCTGCGGCTCCACGGGATACCGGACAATCTGTCGTTGCGTTATGTCGATAGCTACGATCTCATCACCCCCATCTCTCTGTACGTACAGAAATGGCTGGAGATCTACTGGGGCAAGAGGGGCGAGATCCTGTACCCACCGGTGGATGTGGAGAGCTACGACCCGACCAGAGAGAAGAAGAACATCATCCTGAACGTCGGGCGCTTCTTCAGTGGAAGCCACAACAAGAAGCACATCGTGATGATAGAGGCCTTCAAACGGTTGTGCCGGAAGGGTCTGAAGGGATGGGAGCTCCACATGGCCGGCGGTGTGGCACCGGGGAAGGTGCACGCCGAGTATCTGGAGAGGGTCAGGCGAAGGGCCGAGGGCTATCCTATATATCTCCATACCGACGCCCCTTACGACGAGCTGAAGCGGCTCTACGAAGAAGCCACAATCTACTGGCACGCCAGCGGCTACGGCGAAAACGAGAACCGCAACCCGATACGCTTCGAGCATTTCGGCATCACCACGGTGGAGGCGATGGCGGCGGGATGCGTCCCCGTGGTCATCGCGAAGGCCGGACAGCTGGAAACGGTGGAGCAGGGCAGAAGCGGCTTCCTGTGGAACAGCCTGTCAGAATTGGAGAGCTACACGCTGCAGGTAATCAACAACCTGACCCTTCGCACTTCCCTGCAGCAGGGCGCCATCATCCGAGCCAGAGCCTTCGACCAGGACAACTTCAAGCGGAGACTGCTCGAACTGATCGCGAGGATCTAGAGCATCGTAGAATGCGGGTCCCCAACAATCCATTCATTTCCATGCAGGAGTGCCTAGAATGACACCGAGCGAGGCCAGAGAGTTTCTCCTGGGCTTCGATCACTGCTCCTACCAGCAGGCAATCGACTACCTGAACGTAGCGCTGGATCGACTGCTGGTAACCCTGAATCTCATGCCCAAGCTGCCCAAAGGTGCCAGGGTTCTGGAGCTGGGTGCGATGCCCTACTTCATGACCTCGCTCTTGATGCACCAGTTCCCCGATTACCAGATGGAGCTGGCGAACGAGCCAGATAGGCTCAAGGTGGATAGCGGCCACGTCAGGTTGATTAACAAGAAGCTGGGCTTCGATCGCAGCTTCACCTATCAGGCCTTCAACATCGAGACCGATCGATTCCCCTACGAGGATGGTAGTCTGGATCTGGTGCTTTACTGCGAGATGATCGAGCACCTGATGCACGACCCCAGCCATTCGCTTTACGAGATCCATAGGGTGCTGAAACCAGGGGGATACCTCGTACTCAGCACGCCCAATCCATTCCGCTACACCAACTACATCAGGTTTCTCACCAACAAGAATATCTACCCGCCCTTCTCCGGTTGGGGTCCGTATGCCCGGCACAATCGAGAGTTCAGTACCCAGGAGCTGAGATTGCTGCTGAAGCAGAGCAACTACGACCTCGAGGAGATGATCACAGCCTACGATCCATCCTACGATCACCCGAAGCGGCTCGATGGGATGGCACGCTGGCTCCACCGCCGAGGCTTGCTGAAGGAGAACATGGATGTCATCCACCTCCGGGCCCGGGCCGTCGATAAGCCAATCTATCGCTACCCGCCTGAGCTGTACCTTGACGTCCATGTTTACCAGCGAATCATCAACGACAACATCGAGATGGGCGTGAACGACGAGGCACAGTTGGGGGACGGCTTCTACAAGCTGGAGAGCTGGCCCCCCTACATACGATGGACCGGCCGGACCGCCGAAGCGAAGCTACTATCGCGTGGGCAAAGCAGCTTCGGCATTCGGTTCTACTCGGGACCCAAGGAGCTATCACGGGATGTATCGGGCTCCATCACCCTCGACGGCACCGTCCATCGATTCAGCGTCGCCCCTGGAGAATGGGCAGAGCTCCATTTCCCCGTCCCGCCAACGAGAGATAGCCAGATCAAGTTCATGCTGAGCTTGGACAAGGTCTGGGTCCCGTTCGAAGTGAACGGGGGTGCCGACACCCGGGATCTGGGGATAGCTATTCAACGTCTCTGGCTGGAGTAGTTTGCTTTGGTTGCTATCAACGCTCAATCCCTGGCCGAAGCTCAGGCCAAGGAGATCGGACACACAGGTCGGTCGGACCGATTCATCGGTTGGCTGCTGCTGCTCTTCTTCCTCGCCCTGTACCTGCTGACGGCAGGTGGCCACGGCTACAGTCCCGATGGGGAGTTCGCCTATCGCATGGGCAACGCCCTCACCCTCGATCCTAAACACGAGTACCTGAAGACCCAGGGGCATGGGCTCTCCCAGTGGGGCATCATGGTGCCTTTGCTCTCCCAGCCGTTGATACTGCTGGGAGAGCCGCTGATGAAGATCGTGCCCCAGAAGGACCACGCGACCGTCGACGGTCGAGACTATGTGCTGGGAATCTTCCAGGATAAAGGTCTTCTCAAGGACGGACCCACGGTGGGGCCGAAGGGGCCGGGAGTTGAAGACAGCTACGTGCGCACCAACCTGAAGGTCGGACCGGCCACCTCCCTCACGATGATCTCCTTCCTGTCCCTTTCCGAGGACGTCCCACAGAACACCACCGTGGCGGAGATCACCCTCACGGATTCATCCGGCCAGAACTTGGTGTTACCCATTCGCGCCGGCGTGGAAACCGCGGAGTGGAACAGAGGCAAGTCCGATAAAGAGGTGAAGCACGCGGAGGCGCGGGTCGCCTCCATCTGGGCAGGAAATACCAGCGGCCGCAACTACTTCGCGGAGTTCCCGTTCGGCCGCACCCTCCAGATAACCGGCTTCAGCGTGCACTATCTGCTTCCCGAAGGACAGCTGTACATCCGCGCCCTGGGGCTTATAAACAAGCAGACCGGCAGCTTCGAGCAGATTCGAGACGATGGTCGCTTCTGGTCGGTGAGGCAGAACAACGAGTTCTTCGCCAGGATGCTCTTCTCGTTCTTCAACGCCTTCACTACGGCCATAGGCTGTGCCCTGCTCTTCGCATTGGTGCGCATGTTCGGGTACAGCCAACTGGTCTCCATCGCCTCGACACTTATCTACGGCTTGGCCACCCTGGCGTGGCCCTACGCCAAGTACGACTTCTCTGAGCCCACCCTGGTGATGTTCGTCCTCACAACCATCTACCTGATCTTCCGCTGGGGACAGGACCGCAGGGACAAATGGATGCTGCTGGCCGGGATCTCCGCATTCGCCTCCGTGGCCACCAAGTACTTCGCTGGCGTTTTGGTGCCCTTCCTGCTGCTGGAAGCGGTCCTGCTCCATTGGGAGAAGCACCCTTCTCTGAAAGAGCTACGTATGCTCATCAAGCCGGTGGCGCTGTTCTGCTCCCCGTTTGTCGTGGTCGCCGCGCCGGCCGTCTGGTATCTGGGCCACCGATACGGCTATTCTCCTTCCATTCTGGATGCATGGGCAGGGGCACAACGAGGCTGGCTGTCTCTACCCATGAACATAGGGCTATGGGGACTCCTGTTCAGCCCGGGTCGGAGTTTCTTCCTCTACTCGCCACCCATGGTATTGGCGATCTTCTCCTTCGTGCCGTTCGTGCGCAGACACGGCCTCAAGACCGTAGGGATCCTGTCCATCATCCTCATCTACTTCCTGATATACAGTAAGAAGCCTGCCTGGCACGGCGGCGCCGGCTGGGGGCCGAGGTATCAGGTCCTGGTCATTCCACTTGTGATCCTGCTCATTGCACCGCTCATCGAGAAGGCGATTCATCAACGGCATCGCCTGGCCCGCTACGCCCTCGTGGCCACCTTCGTTATCGGGGTGGCTTTCCAACTGCTCGCCGTGACCATCTATTTTGAGAACTACCTGGGGGTGTTTCGATACCAGATAGTCAACCAGATGCCGGATCAGGGTGCCAAGTACGGCGGCGCCGATTACTATCCCTACTCGTCAGGGTTGGACGAGGGCAACGCGATCACAGCCACCATCATGGCCTGGCCATTCAGTCCGATCCTGGCTCACGCCTGGCTCCTGACCGGCGACTTGCTGTCCATCGGTCCGTCCTGGGTACAACCCCTCAAGGACAGGCTGCTCGTCTCTCCACCCTGGAAGCTGTTCTGGGGCATCGACATATTGCCAGCGCACCCGGAGTACGGGTTGGCGGGATTCGATTTCTGGTCGATGCAGCTTCGGACCAACTTCCCGTCCAGCTTCTCTCTGCTGGCTATCGTGGCAGCGATAATTCTGGTGCTGGAGACGGCTATCGTGACGACCGGCACCAGGATAACCTCCCTGTTCTTCGCCCAGTCAAAGCACCAGCGGGGAGCAGTGCGGACCTGGATGGCCTTTTCTGTTCTGGTCCTGCTGTTGTTCAATGGCATCCATTTTCTCATTTAGGCTGGGGCAGATACGCCGCGCGGCTGCCCCCATTGCCCTTCGGACAACGCGGCAGCAGGATCTGGCTGCGTGCCTGCTGTTGGGGCTGCTGGTACTGGTCTTCCCGTGGCAGCTCTCCCTGCTCGGATACCTTCCCAGCTCCATTGACTTCATGCTCCAGTATTATCCTAATCTGGCTTTCCTGGGGCAGAGTCTCAGATCCGGCCAGATACCGCTATGGAACCCTCACGTGTTTGCGGGAACCCCCTACCTCGCGGATCCCCAGTCGGCGGTGCTCTACCTGCCCAACTGGCCGTTCCTTCTCCTGTTGAACACCGCCGACGCGGCGCGAGCCATCGTTCTGGCCCACTACGCCCTTGCGTCCATAGCAACTTATCTGTATATGAGGGCTATCCGCCTCACACCGGCCCCTGCCCTGGTCGGCGCCATCCTATTCGGGATCAGCGAGTACACCATCACCCAGGTGGCAGGGATCCCTCTATTGATCAATCTGGCCTGGATCCCGGTGGTGTTGCTGCTGGTTGAGCATGCCCTTCAGAAG
>JAJYNT010000212.1 GCA_021786215.1 Chloroflexota bacterium
GAGCGTCCAATGGATGCGCGCGGGTGATGCGGCGATGGTTCGCGACCTCAACCGCATGCTCCAGGAGAAGCCGCGGGGCGGGAACCCCGATTTCCAGGGTTTCATGGAGAAACATGGCCAGTACTTTCCGCCGGGCATCGACGGCCTGGATGATCTGGTGGAGCATCTCCAGCGGCGCTCGGGCCAGATGCAGTCTCTACTGGACAGCATGACCTCTGGGATGAGACAGAGCCTTCGACAGATGATGAACGATCTGCTCCAGGACGACCGTTTGCGGTGGGACATGATGCAGCTGGCCGCCAATCTGGAGCAGCTGTACATCGTCCTGTTCTCCGAGTTCGCGGGGGAGGTGCGACCGGAACTACTGCCGGAGCTGTCCTGGGATGAAGAGGAGTACGGGACCAATCTCCAGCACGCCCTAATGCTCGCGCGTCACCTGCTTGGAAAGCACAAGATGGGAAACAGGCAGATCGTCCTGATCACAGACGGAGAGCTCACCGCCCACCTGGAAGGCCAACGTGCACACTTTTCCTACCCCCCGGCGCCACGAACCATTCTGGAAACCCTCAAAGAGGTGAACCGCTGCACTCGGGATCGGATCGTTATCAACACCTTCATGCTGGAGGAGAGCCGCTCTCTGGTGGAGTTCGTCGATCAGATGACCAGGATCAACCGCGGCCGGGCCTTCTTCACGCCGCCGGAGAGGCTGGGCGAGTACCTGCTGGTGGACTACGTGGCCAGCAAGCGGAAGATAATAGCCTGAGATCCCCCGCGATTCCCTCCTCATTGCTAGGTATGTATTAACAAGTCTTTGATAGTTCTGGGGGGCACCCCAGACCCCGCCAGAAGGGACTTCGCTCCTTCTGGACATCCTCAGAGACTATCTGTGACTTAGCTAGTGTTCGCAGAACCCCCCCGAAATCGAACGGATTCTTAACGGTCCTTTTAGGGGTTCTTAACGGCCGTTGTGTACACTTTCCGATGACGGGTAAGGAAAAACAGTTGGCCCAACTGGTGAGCGAAGGCAAGGTAAGGTACGTTCTCGCCGGACCGCAGCTATCGCGACAGAAGCCGGATATCGCCCGGTGGTTGGCTCAGAACGCCGTGCCCGTCACAGTCCCTGGCACGGGACAGGTCGGCGGATCCGGGTTCCAGGCTTTCGGGGCCGGCGACAGGTTCGGCAGCAGCACGTTGTATGACTGCCGGCCCAGCTAAGGGAGGAACGGAAGATGATGCGGGAGAGAACGATGTTCCGATCGAGCTTTCCATCGTGGAATCTCGGCCCACTCCAGCCGCTGGTGCGGCGACTGACATCGAGAGATATGATGCCGGCGTGGCTTCAGCAGGCAATGCGTTACTCCACAGTGGGACTGCTCAACACCCTGCTGGATGCCGGGCTGTACCTCCTGTTCACTCGATGGCTGGGCCTCGCAGGTTTCAAACTGCTGGCCAAGGGGCTGTCCTACGGTATCAGCACCCTGAACAGTTTCCATTGGAACCGATCCTGGACATTCCAATCGACCGCGAGCGCGCTGGCGCTCCTCACCCCGTTCATGCTGGCGAGCGCAGTGGCCATCGCGATCAATGCTGCCGCCATGGGCTTCAGTCTGCAGCTGTTTCACCAGCAGGATATCCCCTCGCTGGCCATGGCGACGGGGATCACCCTGCTATGGAATTTCACTGTCAGCAAGTTCCTGATCTTCAGGAGGTAATACAACTTCATGCCTAGCCTTTCCATAGTCCTCCCGGCCTACAATGAGGAGACGAACGTAGCGGGCACCATTGAGTCGGTTTCGAGAGTGGCCCGAAGACTCGGGCTGGAGCACGAGATCATCGCGGTGAACGATGGGAGCAGCGATGGCACGGGGGCCATATTGAGCCGATTGGCGCCGCGGATCACCGAGCTGCGAGTGCTGGAACATCACCCGAACCGAGGGTACGGGGGGGCGCTCAAGGCCGGGTTCGCGGCGGCAACCATGGAGCTTATCGCCTTCCTGCCGGCCGACGGACAGTTCCGCTTCGAGGAGATCGACAGGTTCCTGGAGAAGATCCCAACCGCCGACATTGTCTGCGGCTATCGTGCACACCGCCAGGACAACCTGGTACGGAGACTCAACGGGTGGGGCTGGAACCGAACGGTGCGGCTGCTGTTCGGGTATCTCTGCCGCGACGTGGACTGCGGTTTCAAGCTGTTCCGCGGGGATGTCCTGCAGCGCATCAAGATCGCATCCGATGGCGCCATGATCGATGCGGAGTTCCTGGCCTCCGCTTGCGCCTGGGGCTACAGGATCGCGGAGGTGCCGGTGACTCATCTGCCCAGGGCGGGCGGCGAGGCCACGGGCGCCAACCCGCGGGTGATCCTCAAGGCCTTCCGCGATCTGCTCGGATTCCGCCTGAGGCTGAGCCGGGAGATGGTGCTGGCCAAATCACGAGCGTGATCAGACCGAAGCCGTGCCCGAGGCTCAAGCCTCGGCTGGGTTCGTAGGAGCCGCGTGGCGCTGTGCTCGCTCGCGTCACGCGGCCGGCGACTCGGATCGCGAGCAGGAGCTCGCTCCTACAGCCTCCCAGCCCGCTGCTTTAGCGGCGGGCAAAGGGGCAGCGAATCTGCCAGGCACGCCACTTAGCTCAGAAAACAGATGACAGGCAGGATGGTGCGGCACATCGCACCATCCTGCCTGTATCGCGTCGCAATCCGAGCGACCGCTGCTACTTCTCGGTCCCGCTTTTCAGCAGGCCGCGAGAGCCCAGCTCGTCGGCCACCCACTCCAGGCCCAGAGCGTTGAGGGCCTCCCGCGTCGGGACACCCGTCGCCGGATCCCAGCCCTGGTAGAAGTAATAGTCGCTGATCGCCTTCTCCATCGCCTTGGCGTCGATGCCCACCCCGTTCTCGTGCAGCGAGCCTCGCAGGGGTGGAGAGAAGTAGCGCTTCGGCAGCTGATCGTCGGCACGGGTGAACCCCTCCCGCAGATTGAACGCGCGCCCCATCGCGATCGCCCGCTTGCCGACCGTGACGATCTCCTGGAGGGTGGCTTTCCAGCCGGTGCAGGCGTTCAGCAGCTCCGTCAGCTCGGGGTAGCTCCAGGGGACGAAGAGGCACTCCACCAGGCTGTCCATACCCATCATCCAGCTGTGTCGCTGGGTAAAGAGGTAGGCCTTCCGGTCGGAGAGCTCAGTCGACGGCATCGGTTCCTGGCAGCCCAGGCCAAGTGCGGCCTCGAAAGCCGGGCCCTCCTTCTCGAAAGCGGTGTCGTGGAAACCGATCTCGTGGTCGGCGCCGTGGTTCGCCACGGAGTAGCCGATGCCCAGCCCCTGCTTCAATCTGGGCTCGTGCATCCCGAGCTCCAGCCCCTTCACCGACATGGACAGCTCCTCGGCACCCCGGCCGATCTTCTGGGCGGCCCGTCTGGACCCCTCGGCCAGCAGATCGCCGATCCCTTCCCTACGGGCCATCATGCCGAGAAGTTGCAGCATAGCCTCGGTGTTCCCGAAGCGCAGGTCGATCCCTCCCGTGTCCTCCTTGGTGAGAAGGCCTCGCTCGAAGCAGTCCATCGCGAAGGCGATTGTGGACCCCGCGGAGATGGTATCCATCCCGGTAGCATTGCAGATCTGGCTGCCGTAGGAGATCGCCTTCAGATCGGACACGCCGCAGTCGCTGCCGAGCGCCCCGAGGGTCTCATATTCCGGACCACCGTACTTCGGGTCCACCTGATAGGGATCATCCACCTTGACGATCTTCTTGCAGCGAACGGCGCAGGCCCAGCAGCCCTCCATGCCGGTGCCAATGGTTTCCTTCAACGTGGGGGCGCTAATCTTCTGCACGTGGTCGAAGTAGCCATCCTGGAAGTTGCGGGTGGGAAGGTTGCCGGCCAGGTTGAACCCTTCCATCACTGCACCGGTTCCAAACTGATGGAAGTTGGTAGCCCTGGTGTCAACGTCGGCGGCCATGCTTCGGGCCAACTGCCCGATCCTCTCGGGGTTGGCGAAGGAGACCTTCATCTTACCCTTGGCAGCTATGGCTTTCAGCTTCTTGGAGCCCATCACCGCTCCCATGCCTGTTCGTCCGGCGGCATCGTGGAGATCGAGGATCACACAGGCAAAGCGCACCATGTTCTCGCCGGCAGGACCTATGCTGGCGACCCGAGCCAACCTCTCGCCGGTCTCAGCCCGAATGGCGGCCTCGGTTTCTCGAGTCTCCATACCCCACAGGTGACTGGCGTCTCGTATCTCGGCCTTGCCGTCCTGCAGCCAGAGGTACACCGGGCTGTCCGCCCTGCCCTCGACGATGATGGCGTCGAAGCCAGCCATCTTCATCTCGGTCCCGAAGTAGCCTCCGACCTCGCTCTTGCCGATGCCGCCCGTCATCGGACTCTTGGCGCCGAAGCCTATCCTGGCACTGCCGGAGAATGCCGCGCCGGTGAGGGGACCAGCCGCCATCACCAGCTTGTTCTCTGGCCCCAGGGGATCCACCCCAGGCGCCACTTCCTTCAACAGGAAGTAGGAGGTCATAGCGTAGCCACCCATGTACTGCCGGTACCAGGCAGGATCGGGCTCATCTACGCTGACGGTACGGTCGGTAAGATTGACGCGCAGGATTCGTCCTTGAAAGCCATATAGCACTCTACACCTCCTCGCGGCGCGCAGCACGCCGGCTCTGGAACTTGCTGGTTAGCGGCGATTATACATCAGTCTGCGAATTCTCGGAGGGCAGTGCTGCTCAACGTCGCCGGATGGGACGCAGCTGTAGAAAGAATCGCAAAACTGGCTCTCAAAGCCCTTAACGTAGTGAACGGAATAGTGTAATCTATATATCCGGAACCTGAGTTAGCCTCGGGTCATCCCCCTCATCTATTCCCGTTCGTTTGCCAGGAGGTTTGATGAGCCGTCCCGTTGTTTCGTTGACGCCTGGTCTGGATAGCGTCACCGACGAGAAGATAGGTCGACCGGCCCATGAGAATGGTCGTATGGCCGTTCTGGACCGGCCGCGCCCCAAAGAGCTGTTCGCGCGATACACGGGCAACCCGATCCTGACCGCCGCCAACTGGCCATATCCGATCAATGTGGCATTCAACCCGGCAGCGACCCTGCTCGCCGACGGGACCACCTTGCTGCTATGCCGCATCGAGGACCGGCAGGGCTCTTCACATCTATGCGCCGCCCGCTCCGGCAACGGATTCGATGGCTGGGAGATCGACCCTACGCCGACCATGGAGCCGGAGCCCGATGGCCATCCTGAAGAGGCCTGGGGGATAGAGGACCCGCGGATCAGCTACGTTCCCGAGGTTGGCAGCTACGCGGTCACCTACACCTCTTACTCGCCCACCGGTCCCGGCGTATCCCTGGCATTCACCAGCGACTTCCGACAGTTCGAACGCTTGGGGCAGATCATGCCGCCGGAGAACAAGGACGCGGCCCTCTTCCCCAGAAAGATCGGCGGCAGGTGGGCACTCATCCACCGGCCGGTGATCGGTGGCACTCACGCCCACATCTGGGTCTCCTATTCTCCGGATCTCGTCTACTGGGGTCGACACAAGATGGTGCTTCCATCTCGGCCGGGACCCTGGTGGGACAGCACTCGAGTGGGGCTCGCCTGTCCGCCGATCGAGACCGAGGATGGCTGGCTTGTGATCTACCATGGGGTGAAGATGACGGTAGCTGGAGCCATTTATCGGGTAGGGCTCGCACTGCTGGATCTTGACGACCCGCAGCGCTGCATCGCTCGGGGCAATCGGTGGGTGATGACGGCGGAGACCCCTTACGAGATGGTGGGCGACATCCACAACGTCGTGTTCCCATGCGGCTACACCCTGGATCCGAGCAACCCAGACACCCTTCACCTGTACTACGGCGCCGCCGATAGCTGCGTAGCCGTGGCGACCGCCAGCGTGAGAGAGATGCTGGATAGCCTGCACGACGACATCTAAGTGCTCCGACGTAGCCGCATCGTAGAAAGAGGGTCCAGGGCACGCAACGCGGGCAAGCAGCGTTGCGGCCTGGCGGGCGTGAACATGCCAGAGGGCATGTTCACGGGGGTGTCCCCAAGAATCTCATATGTTCCAATGCAGGAGTGCTTAGTTCCCAGGGAGAGGCCCCGACCCCGGGGCTCTCCCTCTCCTTACGCCAATTACGAGATGAAACCGTATTGAAATCCACTCGTTGATCTAGCATAGTAGTAGGAGAGCAAGGAAGGAGCTCGCAGCGCGGTGACAGCAATGGAGCTGCAGCAGACGGCGCGGGCGTCAGCGCCCATTTCGCGACGACAGCTTCACGCCGTAGCGCAAGAGATATGGCGGCTGATCAGATACGGGCTGGTGAGCATTTCCAACGTGGTGGTCAGCCTCATCACCCTGAACCTGTTCTTCTTCTTCGTCCACCCCACCTCGCCGCTGATACTGGTGATCGGTAGCAGCGCTGCGTACCTGGTGGGCGATATCAACAGCTACTGGTGGAATCGAGGCTTCACCTTCGGGCTGCCCAGGGCCACCTGGGGCTCCTTCCTTCGGTTCGGGGTAGTGAGCCTGGCAGCCATGGCCCTCAACGCCGGCGTGGTGTGGGGTTTCTCGGGCATGCTGCTCCACTCCTTCCTGCCCACCTGGCTCCAGACCAACCTCTCACAGGTCTCAGCCAGCATCTCCGGCGGCCTCGGCTACGTGGTCTGCCGCCTCTGGGTCTTCAAGACCACCGGGACGATGTAAGGAGCAGCCCTCGCCGGCAAACTCGACCTCGTGGGAATCGATCGACAGACGCCAGTACTCCCCTCTTCCCACCCAGCAGTCTCAAGTTGTCTCCAGCTTGGTGTTATACTAAGCACCATTAATCTATCCCACCGGACATCCCTCGGCCGGTCGGAACAAAGAGGGCTCATGAGCGAGGCGATCCGCTGCGACTACTGCAAGGAGGACATAGAGGGACAGCCGGTGACGAGGCTCGGCAAGAGCTACTGCAGCGAAGGGTGTGCATTCGAGGCCTACGGCCGCCCCAAGTCGAAACAGTGCGGCGTGCCCACCGCGCAGCCTCTGGAAGAGAGCAAGACTTCCTCGGCAGAGCTCTAGATAATCCGAACGTCAAATGGGACGCACCTTCGCGAGCCGTGCCCGAGGCTCAAGCCTCGGGCTGAAAAGACAAAGCCCAGTAGACTGGGCTCAGACCGTAGGAGCAGCGTGACGCTGCGCTCGCTCGCGTCAC
>JAJYNT010000383.1 GCA_021786215.1 Chloroflexota bacterium
GGGCGTCATCCCGGAATGGAGAAAGGTGGAGTCGCCGATGACGGCAATTACCTTGTTGGGCACGCCCGCCTTCTCGATGCCCAGAGCGTTCCCGATGCTTGCCCCCATACAGCCGGCAGTATCCATGGCGAGCAACGGGGGAAGAACCGCCAGGGTGTAACAGCCGATATCCCCCGCCACCACTGGACCCACCCTCCTGAGCCTCCCCTGGATCTGGCCGGGTAAAGGTTCTCGGGAATCGTCGGCCTTCCGATAGAAGCCAAGCCTTTTCAGGGTGAAGAAGGGACCGGCGTGGGGACAACCGGGGCAGAGCACGGGAGGGCGCAAGGGTAGAGGTATCGGTTCGGGAGGGACTGTATCGCGGGGTTTCCCCTCACCCCGACCCTCAGTCTGAACGTTGGGCAAAGGCATGTCCCCAACCGGTGAGCGCGAGTTGGCGTGGGTGGGACCCTCGCCCCGACCCTCTCCCAGAGGGAGAGGGGATAGCAGGCCTGCCATCCGGAAGCCTTCCTCCACCGTCTCCAGCGAAAACTCCCCGAGGGGCGAAAAGAACCGTTTGCCCTCCACCTGGCAGCCGAGCGCCCGCACCATCTCTTCCAGGAAGGGGTCCAGCTCCTCCAGCACGATTAGGCGGTCCACCTGGGAGGCGAACTCCCGGATCTTTCGCACAGCTATCGGATAACCCATTCCCAGCTTCAGGACGGAAGCCTCCGGCATCACCTCGCGAGCGTACTGATAGGCGATGCCGGTCGTGATGATGCCGACCCTCCCATCACGTATCTCCATACGATTATGGGCGAAGCTCTCCGCGTACTCGGCCAGCGCTGCGATCCGCTCCTCCACCAGGGGATGGCGGCGACGGGCATTGGCGGGGATCATCACCAACTTGTCCGGCTGGCGGGTGAAGGAGGCTTTTGCCCTGGAGGGCTCGACCTTTTCGTCGTACTCCACAACCGACTTGCTGTGGGCGATCCGAGTGGTGATACGTAGTAGAACCGGAGTATCGAACTGCTCGCTGATGGTGAAGCCGATCTGGGCGAATTGGTAGCACTCCTGGCTGCCGGCAGGCTCGAGCAATGGCACCTTGGCGAATCGGGCGTAGTGCCGGTTGTCCTGCTCGTTCTGGGAGCTGTGCATCCCGGGGTCGTCGGCGCTGACCACCACAAGTCCTCCCCGAATCCCGGTGATCGATGCGGCGAAGAAGGGATCGGCGGCCACGTTGAGGCCCACATGTTTCATGGAAACCATGGAGCGCACCCCGGCGTAGGAAGCGCCCTGCGCCACCTCCATAGCCACCTTTTCGTTGGGGGCCCACTCGGCATGAATATCGCCATGGCCCGCCAGTGCCTCCAGGATCTCGGTGCTGGGGGTGCCGGGGTAGGCCGCGGCGACGGCGATCCCCGCGTGGTAGGCGCCCAAAGCAATAGCCTCGTCGCCCGAAAGCAGCGCTCTCACGGTACTCCTTATCGTAGTTAACTGGCCCGCGGGGGAGTGGACGCAATTATATGTGCCCAACGATAGAAAGGGCAAGTCGAGTTAATCCCACACGATCGCCAGCAGGGACGAGGCACCCAACAACAACCCGCCTAGCAGGAAGACGGCCCCGAGCCCGGCGCCCACCACCAACGCCCCGATCGCCGGGCCCACGATCCCAGCTAGGTAGAGAGGCAGATAAACCAGGTTGAGGGTAGCTGAACGGCGCTCGGGCGGCAGTTCCACGGCCAGGAGACCGAAGATCATCGCGCTCGCGGCCGCACCCAGGACCGCCAGGATCGCGTTGATCGCGGCTAGCCAGCCTACAGCAGGAGCAATAGATAGCGCCGCGACGGCGAAACCCGAGCCTACCAGGGAGACAGCCAGGACGGGCCGGAATCCCACCCTATCGCCCACGGCTCCAGTGATGGGAGATATCAACCCACCCGCCAGCGAAGCGGTCCCCACCACCAGTGCGATGTCGCCTGCCACTCCCTGCTGGGCACCGCTCACCTGCGCCACCGCTATCGGCAGGAAGGGGCGGGCCATCTGCCCGCCGAGGAGAGCGACCCCGAAGATGGTGAAGAGCCGGCGTGTGGTAGGCTCCGTGAACAGCCCCCGCATTGCCCCGTAGGCCAACTCCAGAACCGAGCCGAATGGAATCCTCTCCGGCCGAACCTCGTGAAATCCCACCGCCAGCAGAAGCGCGCTGGCAGCTGAGAGCAGAGCAGCCAGCAGATAGACGTAGGAGATAGGGGTGTGGAGGCCGTCTATCATGAGACCGCCCAGCGCGGGTCCCATGGCCGAGCCCACCGGCCAGGTAGCCCCGAAAAGGGCAATTGCCATGCCCAGCCGTCGTTGGGGGGTCACCTCTCGCATGGCCGCCAGCATGACCCCGCTGTTCCCCAACTGGAAACCCGCGAGCAATATGCTCCCCGCCAGTTGCCAGGGCTGCCGGCTCAGGGCGATGAAGGTAAACATCACCGCCTCCACCAGCGCGCTGCGGAGTATGACTGCTTTCCGGCTGTACTTGTCGGCCCACACGCCCCAGAGGGGCACCAGCGGCAGGCCGAAGACAAAGACCAGGGCACCGAGCGCGCCGACCCAGCGTGGGATCTCAGACTTGGGCAGCCCCAATGCCGCGAGATAGAGGGGCATGAAGGCGAAGACCTGGCTGATACCCATGGCTTCGACGATGGAGGTGACTGTGAAGACGGCCAGAACGAGCGTCCATGGTTGCGACGGACGCTCGACTCCAGCTTCCAGCGTGCGAGAACGATCGGTCATCGGCTCTATCCCCCTCCCCTGGACACTACCATACCAGGGAATCGGAAGAGAGGGAACAGCCACAGCCGGACCGATCCGGCCGAAAATTGGCTTCCTCCATGGCAAACACGGGGCCAACAGCTATTAGTCGGCCCTCGACCCACGGAGGAAAGCAGCGAGCCGCCGGATACCCTCAGCCAACTGGCCGTCCGCCGTCGCCAGCGATAGCCGGACGTGGTTCCTCGACTGCTGGCCAAAGGTCGCGCCGGGCGCTACAGCAACCCGGGCCTCTTTCAGTAGCAGCTTCGCAAACTCATAGGACTCCATTGCAGCACTTGAGACGTCGACCAGCAGGTAGAAGGCGCCGCTCGGGCGGGAGAATGGCACGTCCAGATCGGCCAGCATGGAAACAGCCATGTCTCTACGGCGCCTGTAGGCCTCCACCATCTCGACCACACAGTCCTGCGGTCCATCCAGGGCAGCCTCTCCGGCCTTCTGAGAGACAGCTGAGGCGCAGGAAACCAGCGGCTCCTGCAACTTGCCAACCATCGCCGCCACCTCTCTGGAAGCCACCACGTAGCCAAGCCGCCATCCGGTCATAGCGTAGGTCTTGGAGAAACCATGAACACTGATAACCCGACCGTCGATGTCGAAACCGCGGGCGCTCACATGCTCGGCATCGAAAAGGATCTGCTCGTACACCTCGTCGGAAACCAGGAAGATGTCGTGCTCCCTGACGATCTCCACCAGCCGCTCCACCGTTGCCCTGGGGAAAACGGCCCCCGTGGGATTAGATGGGCTGTTGATAACGATAGCCTTGGTGCGCAGTGTGATCGCCTTCTCCAGTTCGTCGAGATCGGGGATGAAGCCGTTGGCCGGATCGAGGAGATACTGCCTCGGGACCCCTCGATTCACGATGACCATCATCTCGTTGTTAGGCCAGCCCGGATCTGGAATGAGCACCTCGTCACCGGGCTCGAGGATGGCCGCAAGGGAGCTTACGATGCCGGCGACCGCCCCTGGAGTAACCACGATGTTGTCTGGCTCGGTCTGCAGGCCGTTCACACGCTGGAGCTTCTGCACCAACTTCTCCCGCAGGGATAGAAACCCCACGTTTGGGGTGTACTTGGTGAACCCTTCCAGGGCCGCCCTGTGGGCAGCCTCCACTATGTGGGCCGGCGTCTGGAAGCTGGGCTCACCCACCTCCAAATGTATGACGTCTTTCATGGTTCCGGCCAAGTCCATGACTACCCGTATGCCGGAACGTCGCATCTCCACTACACTCTGGGCCAGACGTGCCACTGATCCCTCCTCACACTTTGGGAACGAGAATTGTGCCGACTGAGCCTCCCTCAGGTCGTCAATCGCCAACCACCATCCATGACGAAGGTATGACCGGTAACTGAACGCATGGCCGGAGAGGTACAAATGAGTGCCATCATCTCGGCTACCTCGGGTCGGGTGACCAGCAGCTTCAAGGGAGCGGCCTGAGTGGCTCGATCCGAAAAACCGGGCTCGAAGTCATCCATGATAGCAGCGCTCTCGGAGATCTGACCCGGGGCGATGGTGTTGACGGTGATCTCCGGTCCCAACTCCACGGCTAGCGTCTCTGCAAGCGTGATCACCGATGCCTTGGCAAGGCTGTATATGGAGTGAGTGCGAATAAAAGAGGACCCTGCCGACATCAGGATGACACGTCCCCACCCGCGCTCCTTCATCCCGGGTGCTACCTCCCTGGTCAGCAGGTAGGCCGCCTTCAGGTTCACCCCGAGGATGGTGTCCCACTCCTTTTCTGCCATTTGTGTGAAGGGGGTCATAGCGAATGGACCTGCACAGTGGATCAAGACATCGACTGGGCCTAGGGCCGCGACCGTTCGCGCCACCAGCTGCTTCACCTGATCGCTCTTCTGCACGTCGGCCTCCAGGGCCACCGCTCTGGCTCCCCCAGCTCGAAGCTCCTCTGCCAACTGCTCGGCCTTCTCGCCGTCCCCATAATGGTTGATGGCAACGGCTGCTCCCAGCTCTACCATCCGCCGCGCTCCGGCCTCCCCCAGGTTTCGAGACCCGCCGGTGATCAGCACGTTCTTCCCGTTCAAAGACGCTTTATTCAGCATCGCTTCAAGGTCCCCTCACTATCAATCGACAGACTCTGCCTGCTGGACCGCTACTCGAAACAGGCAACGTAGTGCCCTCCCCCTACATCTTGGAGGGCAGGCGCTTCTGTATCACATCCGGGCTTTCGACGGCTGCAGCGATCATGGAAAGCGCAACCCTTGATGGGGGAGAAGAGGCTGGGCGGCTCGCCCTCCAGGATGATTCGGTTGCGCTTCGTCCTCGGATCAGGGATGGGGACCGCCGAGAGCAGGGCTCGCGTGTAGGGATGTCCCGGGTGATCCAGGATCTCCTCGGCAGGTCCAGATTCGATCACCCTTCCAAGGTACATGACGAAAACGCGGCTGCAGAGAAACCTCACGGCCGAGAGGTCGTGGGAGATGAACAGGTAGGCCATGCCCGTCTCCTGCTGGAGCCGACGAAGAAGGCTGAGGAGTTGGATACGAATGGACATGTCCAGGGAAGAGGTGGGCTCATCCAGCGCCACGAAGCGCGGCTGAGTGATAATGGCCCTGGCGATCCCCACTCGCTGCTTCTGGCCACCGCTCAATTGGTGCGGGAGTCTGTCCAGGATCTGTGGCTCCAGGTTTACCCTCTCCATAGCGTCCAGCAGCCTCTCATTCACCTCTCTGCCTCGGGCCAGCTCATGGAGATGGATCGGCTCCGCCAGGGTTCGCCGCACCGAAAAGCGAGGATTGAGAGAGGAGTTGGGATCCTGGAAGACCATCTGAAAGTGGCGGCGCTGCCGTCGCAGTTGCCCTTCTTTGAGGGATGTCAGGTCGGTCCCTTGGAAGATGACGCGGCCACCGCTCGGGTCCAACAGTCGCAGAAGAAGTCGGGCAGTTGTGCTCTTGCCGCAGCCACTCTCGCCGACCAGTCCCACGGCCTCACCGGGCTGAACGTCCAGGTCCACCCCATTAACCGCCCAGACCAGGGCCTGCCCCTCCTTGAAGGTTTTGAACAGCTTCTCACCCTTGATGATCGGTTCCATCTTGCCCCCGCACGAGATGACAGCTCACCGAATGGTCCGGCGCCAGATGCTGAAGCTCCGGGCGCTGCTCCCAACAGACAGGCAGAGCCTCTGCACAGCGGGGAGCAAAACGGCAACCACGCACCCTGCAAGTTGTCTCGTCACTAAGAACCCCGCCCCCCGCTGGAGGATCCACATTCCGATCTACACGGAGCAACGAGCCCATAAGCATACAGCTGTATGGATGCACCGGCGACGCGAAGAGAGAGTCGACCGGAGCGCTCTCCATGATCTGTCCGGCGTACATGACGATCACACGGCGGCACATCTCGGCAACAACCCCAAGATCGTGCGTGATCAACAGGATGGAGGTACCGGTATCTCGCTGGATCCCTCGGATCAGCTCGAAGATCTGAGCCTGGATGGTGACATCCAGACCTGTGGTCGGCTCGTCAGCTATCAGTAGCGGCGGTCGGCAGGCGAGCATCATCGCTATCAGCACACGCTGGCACATGCCCCCGCTCAGTTGATGCGGATAGGCCCTGGCTCGCCTTTCCGGGTCCGGTATCCCCACCTCGGAAAGCAGCTTCACGGCCTCTCTGTAAGCATCCTTATTGGATAGCCCTTTCTGGAGATGGATGGAGCGAGCGACCTGGTCGCCGGCTCGCATCATCGGGTTCAGAGCGGTACGCGGGCTCTGGAAGACCATCGCGACCTTCTTCCCTCGCACCTTGCTCATCTCTTGAGGGGAGAGAGACAGCAGGTTCACACCATCCAGGTAGATCTCCCCCTCCTCCAATCGAGCTGAAGAGGGCAGGAAGCCTGTGACGGCCAGGGAGCTGAGCGTTTTTCCTGAGCCGCTCTCTCCCACCAACCCCACTATCTCTCGCCTGTCCACGAAGAGAGAAGCCCGATCCAGAACCCTCACCCGAGATCGGTGACGAGGAAAGCTGACGCTCAGGGAATCAATCGAGAGAAGGTGTTGTTCCTGGCTCATACCGATGCATCCTCGGGATCGGTGATGTCCCTAAGACTGTCGCCGATCAGATTGAAGCTGAAGGCGGTCAGCACGATCATGGCACCAGGGAAGAAGGAAGTCCACCACTGGCCTGAGATGATGTCGCGTGACCCCTCACTGACCATGACACCCCATTCAGCGGTTGGCGGCCGAATCCCAAGGCCCAAGAAGGCAAGACCCGACGCGTCCAGAATGGCCCATCCTAGACAGAGGGTAGCTTGCACCAAAGCGGGGGTCAGGCAGTTTGGCAGCAGG
>JAJYNT010000271.1 GCA_021786215.1 Chloroflexota bacterium
CTTAGGCCGAGGAGGCTCAAAGTGAAACTCAAGATCAAGGCCAAGCTAGTCATCGGATTCCTCTCAGTACTGGTGCTCACCACCATCACTGGCATCGTGGGCATCTCCGGCATGTCCCAGATCAGCAATCTGGACAGGGGTCTCTACGACAACCAGCTGATGGGTATCTATCTCGCCGACAGTGCCGCAAGCAACGTGGCCGCCATCGGCCGCGACCTCCGCAACGCTGTGATCTTTATCAACGACAAGACCACCGTGAACGCGAAGCTCAAGAACGTGGATAGCCAGATAGTGCAGACGGACGATCAACTCCGCCAACTGACCCCTCTCGTCAGCACCACCGACGGAAAGGCGAAGCTGGCCACGGTGAACCAGGAGTGGCAGGCCTTCAAGACCGCCACCAGCTCCCTGGAGGACCGGTTGCGGGCGGGCGACAGCCAGGGCGCCATCAAGAGCTTGCAGGATCAGTCGGGTCTCAGCGACGAGGTCGACGCCGCCTTCAACGCCCTACTGCAGATAAAGCTGGACGATGGAAAGCAGACCATGGAGGGCAACCAGGCGACCTTCGCCTCCGCTCGGAACCTCTCCATCGCGGTGATCCTCCTGGCCCTCCTGGTCGGACTGGCCATCGCCATATCCCTCTCCGGGGCCATCTCCAAGGGCGTGGGGACCATGGCGAGGGCCGCCGAGGGGCTGGCCGGCGGCGACGTGGACCAGAAGGTCGACGTCAAGTCCGGCGACGAGATCGGCCAGATGGCGGACTCCTTCCGTAACATGATCGACTACATCAAGGAGATGGCGGGGATCGCCGAGGCCATCTCACAGGGCGACCTCACCCGGCAGGTGAGGCCTAGGTCCGGCAGGGATGCCCTGGGCGTGGCCTTCGAGCGGATGACCGGCAGCCTCAGGGAGATAGTGGGGAACGTCGCATCCTCCGCTACCTCCCTGAACCAGGCCAGCCGCGACCTTTCCCTTGGCGCGGAGCAGGCCGGCACCGCCACCGAGCAGATCGCCACCACCATCCAGCAGGTGGCGCGAGGGAACCAGGATCAATCCTTCGCGGTGCAGGACACCTCCTCTTCCGTCGAGCAGTTGTCCAGAGCTATCGACCAGATCGCCCGAGGTGCCGAGGAACAGGTCAAGTCCATAGAGAAGACCTCCACCTCGGTGGCCCAGTTGAACAGCTCCATCGCCGAGGTGGCCTCTCTCTCCAAGGAGGTTCGCTCTGCCTCCGAGCAATCGCAGTCCGCCGCAGCATCTGGGGGAGAGTCGGTCCAGAAGACCCTCCAAGGCATGAGTGCCATCAAGGAGAGCACCAGCTCCGTGGGCACCAGGATCCAGCAACTGGCCGGCTATTCGGAGCAGATCGGCACCATCGTCGAGGCGATCGACGACATCGCCGAGCAGACCAACCTGCTCGCCCTGAACGCGGCCATCGAGGCGGCGAGGGCTGGGGAGCATGGACGGGGATTCGCCGTGGTCGCCGACGAGGTTAGGAAGCTGGCGGAGCGAGCGAGCCGGTCCACCAAGGAGATCACGGGTCTCATAGGGCAGGTGCAGAAGGGGACCCGCGAGGCCGTGGCGGCCATGGAGCAGGGAAACAGGGAGGTGGACCTCGGGCTGCGGCTGGCTGAGGAGGCGGGTGAGGCCCTCAAGGAGATCCTCAGCGGGGCGCAGGGTGCGGCGAGCCGAGTGGCGCAGATCGTCTCGGCGGTCCAGCAGATGGAGTCGGCCTCTCGGGAGGTGGTAAGCCAGATGGACTCGGTTTCGGCCATCGTGGAGGAGTCGACGGCGGCCACCGAGGAGATGAGCGCCTCCAGTCACCGGGTGACGGGGGCCATCGAGAAGGTGGCGGCGGTAAGCGAGGAGACCAGCGCCGCTGCCGAGGAGGTGAGCGCCTCCACGGAGGAGATGAGCGCCCAGGTCGAGGAGATGGTGGCCCAGGCCAAGAGCCTGTCGGCTATGGCGGAGGAGCTCCAAGCCGCCATCAGCCGATTCCGGATGGATGATGATGATCCTCAGGCCACCATGCATCGCCGCAAGGACGATTGGACACCGGCGCAGAGGCCCGCGGCGATGCACAGGCCCAAGTCCCTGTCTGCGGTACGCTAGGGCTGAGGGGAGACCGATAGTCGAGGGCGCGGGCACTTCGCCCGCCTGGGGATGCCCCATTCGCCCGCGCCCTCGACGGAGGCAGACCACACCTCTCCCCCCTCGCTGCCCACTTGATACCAGAGGAGACAGGGAATCCCGGAAAGCCCTTCGTGGAAGACCAGCCGGGATTCTCTGCCCGCGCGTAGCGTTATTCCGGCTAACTATAAGTTATCAGGACAATATATTGGGCAAGCGATTATACTATGGTAAGAAGTGTCTAGCGTGACCCGGAGCCAGGAGCAGTGGACCACGGAAAGCCGATGCGCCTTTCCGCGCCCCCACACCCCGAGGAAAGCTCATGGACGCCGACGATGCTAACGCTACGATAGAGTGGCTCCGCCGACGAGTTGCGGAATTGGAAGCCGAACTGGCCTCGCGCGAGGATGCTTGTCGGCAGAACGCAGCCTGTTTCGGCGCTGTCTCCGGCGGGGCAGCTGCCGGCATTGCGAAGGACATCGCCGAACGAGGCCGGTTGGAGGTCGCCGACCTGATAGCGGTGCAGGTAGCCCACGACTTCGACAACCTGCTGTCGTCGCTCATTGCTTATCCAGAGCTGATCCAGCAGCAGCTCCCACCGGGCCACCCGGCACAGGCCTACTGCCAGGACATGCGTGAAGCAGCCCTCCAGATGGCCAACATCAACCGGGACTTGCTGACAATTGGGCGTGGGAGTCACGCAGTAGCTCGGCAGCCAACCGATCTGAACAGACTGGTCCGGCAGGCCATGGCTCACACGCCCGACTGGCCCGAGGGCCTCAGCATCGATCTGGATCTGGCTCCCGATCTCCTGCCCGTCGCAAGTGCGCCGGCCCAACTGCTGCGAGCAGTCGCCAACTTGGTCACCAACGCACGCGAGGCCATGCAGGACCGAGGTATCCTCGCGATCAAGACAGAAAACGTGCGCGTGGACCGGGTCTCGGCCGTTTCGAACCCTCTCCAGGTCGGTGAGTACGTAATGCTCACCGTGCGGGACACCGGTTGCGGCATCCCAGAGGGAATGAGAGAAAGTATCTTCGATCCCTTCTTCAGCACTAAGGCCACAGGCAATCGCCAGGGCTGCGGCCTGGGCTTGAGCGTGGTCAAGGCTATCGTGGAAGACCACCACGGCCTTATAGACCTGGAGAGCGAGGTGGGAAAGGGAACCTCATTCAACCTCTACCTCCCAATGTCACGAGAGGTCGGTAAAGAGGTTTCAGTCGAGGAACTTCCCCGGGGCAAGGAAACCATCCTGGTTGTGGACGACGACCGGCTTCAGAGGGAGCTGCTCCAGAGGCTGTTGGAGTCCTTGGGATATCGGGTGGAAACGGTCCCCAGCGGAGACGCCGCGATCGACCACCTTCGGGGACACCCGGTGGATCTGCTGATCCTGGACATGGAAGTGACCCGGGGGATAGATGGGGTGGAGATCTACCGGCAAGCACTCGAGACTGCACCGGCACTACGGGCAATCCTGCTCTCAGGCTGCGTCGAGGCGCGGCGAGTACGGAAACTGCTTTCCCTGAGAGCTGGCACCTTCCTCAAGAAACCCGTGACCCAGGGGAAACTGGCCCGAGCGGTACGAGCGGAGTTGGACCAAGGTGCCTAGGAGATCCTGCTAGACCGCCAGCATGTATCCGATCCCCGGCCGTGAAATGATGTAGCGCGGCTTGGAGGGGTTTGCCTCGATCTTCAGCCGTAGGTGCCGCACGTAGGCTCGGAGAGATTCGGTGTCCTCCTCGTTCTGAACTCCCCACACCCGCTTCAGCAACTCCTGGTGCGGCACGATGCTTCCCACGTTCCGGGCCAATTCCGCCAGCAGATGGTATTCGGTGGCGGTCAACACCACTTCCCGGCCGCGCACCGTGACCAGGTTATTCGTAAGATCTACGACCAAGTCCCCACAAGCCACGATCCGCGGACGCAGCGCCGCCTCTATCGTCCTGCTGCGACGCAGAATCGCTCTGGCCCTGGCCACCAGCTCCCGGGAACCAAAGGGCTTACAGACATAGTCATCAGCCCCTGCATCAAAGCCCCGGATCTTGTCGTTCTCCTGAATCTGAACAGTGAGCATCAGTATGGGCACAGTCGATCGCGATCGAATCTGCCGGCACAGCTGATAGCCATCCAACTTGCCCGGCAAGACGACGTCCAGTATCGCCAGATCCGGGGCCCAGCGGTCGACGAGGTCCAGCACAGTTGAGCCATCCGAAGTAGTTTCAACCTCGAAGCCATCGAACTCCAAGATGGCTCGCACGACCCTCTGAATCTTCGGATCGTCGTCCACCACCAGTACCCTGGGTACCGACATCTGCAACCTGCCTCTTCGGAGCGGCGATGGGGAACCGCGAAGGGCGCGCCGCTCGATGATCGCTCGGAGACGGAAACTGCGCTCAAACGGTTGCCCAGCCCATATCGAGATGAATACAACTAAATTGTAGATGGAATACAGAAAGCAGCAACAAACGATGGCCCGCATACGGCGGGGGTCCCCGTGGCTGGCTCTTGAAGTTAATTGTAGCACAGTCTCGTTCAAGGCCGTGCGCCAGTCTTCCCCTGATACTCGAGAACCAGCCGGCCGTCGCTCCCGATCACTACACGATACCAGTCCCGACCCGCGTAGGTCGCCAACAGCCGCATCCCGGCCTCTCCAGGGGGCATCAGGGCCAGTACGGCGCCGCTCGCGAGATCTGGAGGGTTCATCGCCGCCAGGTATACCGTGTAGATCCACCAGTCGTCGGTAGTGATCAGGGACTTGGGTTTCACCACCTGACGGCCCGTTAGATCCATCCTCACGAAATATCCTAACTCGGGCCCTTTCCCTCCCGGCATCCCGCTGTACCCCTTGTACAGCTCAGCTTCCCTCGGGATGAAGTACAGGAGGTTACAGGAGATCAACCCCCCGGCCAGTAATAGCGCCGCGGTCCGCACCTTCGGCCGCCAGGCAGCCTTCCCGGCAATGGAGGCCAGGATCGCCGAACCGGTGCTGGCCAGCGTTGCGAAGCCCCGAGCGGAAAGCAGGACCATCGATGGGAGCGCGTCGAAATAGTAGCGGGGACCGAATACGATCCCATGGTAGTAGAGAGCGACGTACGCAACGACAAAGGCCCCGAAGATGCTGCCATGCATAAGGTCCCAGCTGCGCGGGCGCCCGGCAATGAATGGCATGAGCATCAGGGCCAGGCTGAAGTAGAAGGGCCAGCCGAAGAGTACGATAGTCAGTGAGGTCAGCTGCTCGTCCGCGTTCACCAGACCCGCGGCAGGGGTATGTCTCCCATAAAAGCCGATGCCGTTCCCGAACCCAAAGCTGTTCTCCCGAGTCGAGAAGAGCAGCCTGGGCGGCAACCAGGGGGAGCCCGTCTGCGCCCAGTTGTACATGAGGTAGACAACCCCGAAAGCGGCCAGAATGGAAGCTCCCAAGGCCAGATGCGGGATCACTTCCTTCAGCTTCCGATACCTTAGGCACTTCCACACCACATAGGGACCGACTGTTGCCAGATAGAGAACCGCCGTCGCCTCGCGAATCATCAAGCTGCACCCCAACGCGAGCGCACCTCCCACGACCCATCGGCGGGCAGGCTTCTCCAGATAGCGCGTGGCCGCGTAGAGGAATATGGTGGCGAAGAATGTGGAGGGCACGTGGCTCATGAACGAGCCCGCCAGGAGCCACAGAAAGGGCGACGTGGAGATCAGCACTGTGGCCAGAAGGGCAACGTTGGTCCCGTAGTGGCGACGCCCGATCGCGAACAGCACCAGGACGGTTGCCGCGGCGAGCACCGGTTCCACAAGCCACGGGACCTTGAGGAGGAAGCCGACGGCTAACAACAGCGAGGTCCCCGGGGTGTACTGCGAGAACCACTTGCCATCGTGGGCCACGAAGAACGGAGTTGGGAAGGCTTCCTTCAGTGGGGGCGCCGGTGCCGCCAACCGCCCGGACGCGAACAGTTTCGCCTGGAAGTAGTAGGACACCGCATCCAAGATGTGCGGAGCCCGATCGAAAAGCACCACCGCGGCGTAGCCGCTCCCAACCAGGGCAACGGCGGACGCCACAACAGGGACCGCTATCGACCAAGGCCGGCCAGGCACCCAGGCAAGTGCGCCCGGCAGAGCCGCGGCAACGGCGGTCACCACCAGCAGGAGAATGATCGCCAAGGCCGCCACCCGCATCGCCATGTAGCCCAGTTCGGCAGCCGGAGGCAACCAGTCGTTGGGGAAGTACCAGCGAGCCACGCTGCTAGGATCGAGGCCGGGTGCCGCCTCGGTAACCATCACGAACTTGTCGTTTCGGTTCACCTCGATAGAATAGCGGGCCCCTGAATCGTCCAGCAGTTCCAGGGTTCGCGGCGTCTCCAGACGACGAAGCTGCACGGAGAGAGCGAATCCATCGGGCAACGTCACCTCACCATCAGGAGATGCTTTCTTCAAGACGGTCTTGCCCGCGGCATCCATAACCGACAAGTTGCGCCACTGGCTGTAGGAGCCGTCGTCTCGAAGCAATGCCTGGAAACGATAGTATGGAGAGCCTGCAATGCGGGCGAAGTAGTCCGGATCGAAGGTGAAGTTGTTGGTGGAATCGGAGCCGTCGATCTGGTACTCCCTGAGATGCGGCGGAATGGGGACAAAATCGAGAGAGTGGATCGGCGCGGCCACCGGCACCACGCCGGTCTCACCTTCGATAGAGATGCTTAGATATTCGCCCTCTTGGCTGATCTTCAGAACCTCTGGGAACAGATCCAGCAGGAGGGAGCTCCCAAACCACAGTAGCAGAGCGCAGCCCAGAAGTGCAGGGAAAACAGCGACCCCACGGATGGACCAACGAGTTGGCAGAAGTAGCATCCTCAACTGAGCTGTCCGGCCCCGACCTCTCTACTATCGGCCGAAGCGACGAAAACCCATTGGTAGGCGAACAGGCCCGGCATCAAGCGAAGCCCTGCCTGCTGCAGCGGTTGCACCGCCACGGCCA
>JAJYNT010000405.1:0-351 GCA_021786215.1 Chloroflexota bacterium
CGCGACTCCATCGCCGTTTCCCTCGGGTGCGGCGCACATTTCCGGGCAAAGCCTGGCGAAGGTTCGTAGGAGCTGGCTCCTGCCAGCGATACCATAGGCGAGAGGCTACCGAACCTCCGTCACCAGGTCTGTCGCCAGCGGGAGCTGGCTCCTACACATGCCCCGCTCCCGGAACCCTGCGCCACACCCGTTTCCCGACGCCTTGTCTCTTCTCCTGCGGCTGTGCGACAATCGTCTCAGCCGGCACTCCAACGACCGGCCACGTTCTGTTGCTTGGGGGAGGAACAATGGTCCACAGTTCCGAGCTACTCAGGATAGCTAGAACGGTCCTTGAGCGGTCTCTGGCCCTCC
>JAJYNT010000405.1:361-7091 GCA_021786215.1 Chloroflexota bacterium
CCAGCCTGGGGAGAGGGTGCTGATAGTGGGAAACCCCGAAGAGACCTCCCGGCTGATCTGCGATGCCTACTTCGAGGCAACTCTGCAAATGGGAGGGCAACCCCTGCTGGCTCGACAGCCGGCCAGAGCCATCACCGACATGTCCGATCCGGGAGTCTTGGCCGCGCTGGGCAGCGAGCCCGACATCATCTTCAGCATCTCCACAGACAAAATCGGGAAGGACCCGCACGGCCTGCACATCGGTTACGTTGGACGCGACGGGCAGAAGTACACCAGCATCTTCGACAAGATCACCGAGGGAGATAAGCGCGCCCGTGCGGGCACTTCGCCGGGCATCAAGATGGACACCTTCCTGCGCTGCATGGAGGTGGACTATACAGCCATGCGCACTCAGGCGGCCGCGATGAAGAAGGCTGTCGAGGGCCACTCGGAAATGCACATCGAGACCCCGGCCGGCACCGACCTGACCGCCGGCATGCGTGGCCGGAGGATGTTCGTGGACGACGGCGACTTGCGAAAGCCGGGCCGCTTCGGCAACCTGCCATGCGGAGAGATCTTCTTCTCTCCCGAATTGGGGACAGCACGGGGTAGGATAGTCTTCGACGGGGTGATCGCCACCGGGCCGGAATGCCTCGTCCCCACCGAACCATTGGTGATGGAGGTGGATGCCGGCTACGTGACCCGCATCCTTCCCAGCGCCCATGCCGCGGTCGTGGAGGCATCGATCAGAGAGGGCGCGGCCAGGGCGCAAGCGATGGGCAAGGAGGACTACGCCCGCAACAGTTGGGGCGTGGGTGAATTGGGACTGGGCTTGAACCCCAGGGCAAAGATGGTCCCCGACATGCTGGAGGCGGAGAAGGTCGGCGGAACCTGCCACGTGGCCATCGGGTCCAACTATGACCGGGACCTGCCGGCGCTGACTCACTACGACATGCTCATGACCCACCCTCGCATCTGGGTGGATGGGAAGCCACTCAAGGGATATGAGGGATAACCCAACTACTCTCGGGCCTTCGCCCTGTAATCCTCTATCGCCTTGTGCAAGGCATCGGCAGCGAGATTGGAGCAGTGCATCTTCACCGGGGGGAGGCCGCCCAACGCCTCGGCAACGGCCTTGTTGCTGATCTCCATCGCCTCTTCCAACGTCTTGCCCATCACCATCTCGGTGACCATGCTGCTGGTGGCGATAGCCGCACCGCAGCCGAAGGTCTTGAACTTCACGTCGGCAATGCATCCATCCGCGACCTTTATGTAGATCTTCATCACGTCGCCGCAGACGGGGTTACCCTCCATGCCCACACCGTCGGCATCCGGGATCTCGCCGACGTTTCGAGGGTTGCTGAAATGCTCCATAACCAAGTCACTGTACATCCACTCTCGCTCCTGGAAGACTATGATCCAAAGGCGAGCCCGCGCCCGCACCGGCCAGTGGCGACATCGCCCGCAGTCTTTCGATGATCCCCGGGAGGACCTCTACCACGCGATCGACATCCTCCTCGGTGTTGCCCTTGCCCGCGGTGAGCCGAAGGCTCCCGTGGGCTTGCTCGATGGGCACCCCCATTGCCTTTAGAACGTGAGAGGGCTCGAGGGAGGCCGATGTACAGGCAGACCCGCTGGAAGCCCCGATCCCAAGCATGTCTAGGCCCAGCAGGATGGACTCACCCTCCACGTAGTCGAAAACGAAGCTGGCGTTGTTGGGCAGCCGGTTGGTGGGATGGCCGGTGAGATGAGCCCCCTGGATCCGGGATATGCCCGCTATCAGCTTATCCCTCAGTCTGGCCACCTGGCTGTTGTGGGCAGGCAGATCTTCGTAGGCCAGTTTCAGAGCCGTCGCCAAACCCACGATGCCCGCGGTATTCTCTGTACCGGCCCGCCTGCCACGCTCCTGTCCTCCACCATGCTGCTGAGGCCAGTAGCTGGTGCCCTTCCGAACGTAGAAGACGCCAACCCCCTTTGGTCCGTAGAATTTGTGGGCCGATAGGCTCAGCATGTCCACGCCCAGCTTGTC
Source organism: Chloroflexota bacterium (assembly GCA_021786215.1). The sequence goes on from JAJYNT010000405.1 coordinate 2,370, forward strand.
CACGTTCAGATCCAGGCTACCGCCTGCTTGAACTGCATCCGTATGAAACAGCACCCCCTGAGTCTTGACGATCCGGGAGATCTCCTGGATGGGCTGGATCGTCCCCACCTCATTGTTGGCGTACATGATGCTGACCAGGATCGTATCCGGGGTCAGAGCCCTCCGCAGGGCGTCCAGATCCACGACGCCGTGGTGGTCAACCGGGACATAGGTGATTCGGAAGCCGAACCGCTTCTCCAGATACTCGCAGGCGTGCAGGATGGCATGATGCTCGATCTGGGTTGTGATGATGTGGTTGCCCTTCCGGCGATTGGCAAAGGCCACGCCCTTCAGCGCCAGGTTGTCGCTCTCGCTGCCCCCGCTGGTGAACACTATTTCGGCGGGGCTGGCGCCGAGAATCTGAGCCACCGTATCCCGAGCCCAATCCATCGCCTTTCTGGCTTCACGAGCCGGGGCGTAGATGCTGGAGGGATTGCCGTACTTCTCGGTGAAATAGGGGAGCATGGCTTCTACCACGGCCGGATCAACCGGCGTGGTTGCCGCATGATCAAGGTAGATAAAACGCCCCACCGCGTATCTCCTTTCAGAACTCGGCTAGCCTATCGGAGAAGGCTGAAAATCAGCCAGAGAGGTGTTGTCCAGCACCTCGAGTATGCTTTCTCGCACCCGCAACCACATATCCTTGGTGGCGCAGGCGGTGCTGCGAGTGCAGCAATCGGCCGATTCACCCTCAACCGCGCAATCCACCGGACCGATGGGACCCTCCAGCACGCGGACCACTTCCCCAACGGTGATCTGAGATGGCTCGCGGGTCAATCGATATCCGCCTCTCACCCCTCTGGTCCCCTCCACGAGACCGGCCTGACGCAGGCTACCGAACAGCTGCTCGAGGTATGAGAGGGGGAGCTCGCCCGATTGCGCGATATCAGAAAGGGACAGGGGACCCTGGCCGTGATGCCGCGCCAGCTCCACCATGGCCAACAGACCGTAATGTCCACGAGTTGAAAGCTTCATCTCAGTCCAGGTTGAGCGGTGAACGAAAATCCTACTGAAACGCTCGGATTTCAGTATAGGGCAGAGATCGAATGCTGTCAAGAAAACCGCGGAGGCAGCCATGGCGCAAAAGCCAGCCCGCTTTGCTGCATTACTTAACGTGGCTCTGTATCAAGAAGGCCGGAGGAAAGCAATTAGATCGGTGAGAATTTGTATTGCTAGTGGGCAGTAATTGTGCTAAAGTTGTTGGGCTGGTTGCTCTCCGCAGTTCGTTAAGGCAGCAGGGTCGGTGAGCCGTAGATCCGGATCCTTCCTGCAACGCGATCGCGCTGACGGATAGTTCCAAGTAATAAAATCCTGTTGGGAGTCAGCGTAATCAAGATGCAAGACAAGACCCTCACCTGTCGCGACTGCGGTCACGAGTTCGTCTTCACGGCGAGCGAGCAGGAATTCTTCGCTCAGAAGGGGTTCACCAACGAGCCCAGCCGGTGCCCCGAGTGCCGCGCGGCCCGCAAGGCCACCCGCGGCGGCAGCGGCGGATACTCCGGCGGTTACGAGCGCCGAGAGCGTGAAATGTTCCCGGCCGTGTGCGCCCAGTGCGGGAAGGAGACCCAGGTGCCCTTCCAGCCTTCCGGCGACAGGCCGGTGTACTGCTCCGACTGCTACTCGGCCCAGCGCTCTTCTCGGGGCGGTGGTTACTCCTCCGGCGGTCGCGGCGGTCGAAGCCGCTGGTAGCCGTCGGGCTGCTCTACCACAGCAACGAACGATCGGGGTGGCTCACACGAGCCACCCTCTTTTCGTCTACTAGCTTATTCCTCCCGATCCTTCGGCCAGCTGCCCATCACCTGCCTCAGGATCGCAAACTCCCCCAGATGGAAGCTGTTGTGGTCGGCAGCCAGCAAGATCTCCCGAAGTGTGGTCTGCCCGTCCCCGTGCGGAATGGGGGCGTAGAGATCGGTGGTTGGATCGGACGCCAGCGCCTGCAGGGCAGCCAGATCCTCGCGAAACGCTTGGATGGTCTCCCTCCATCGAGCCTCGCCTGCCTGCTCCTCCTTCGCGGGCCAATATCCCTCCGGCCACTCCGGAGACATGTGGCGACGATCCCTGATGAACCCCAGGATGTCCCATTGGGTAATACGCATGTGCTCCAGCAGTTGCCATGGCGTGTATGGCACGTTGGGCGGGCGGGCGTTCATCTGGTCCGGGGGAAATTCCGCCACGGCCGAATCGAAAGTCATGTGGGCCTCGCCCCACGAGAGAAGCCGCGACAGATAGTCGCGCAGTGCAGCGTCCCGATCCATATAACACCTCTTCTTGTCAGCTGCTCGACTCCCGGATGGCCACGCGAACGGCGCATTCGTCAACAGGCTGCCGCAACATGCGTACCAGCAGGTAGTTGTTGGGCACGGTCCGCGCCTTCGTTGGCTATTGCCGTCCCCCCGTAGTATCCTGTCACCACACACTATCCTCAGAAGGAGCGAACAGCCATGGCCAAACCGCGCGTACTTATCACATCCTTCTTCCTTGAGGCGGGAGACGTGGTGGATCGCCGCCTCCAGGAAGCAGGTTGCGAGACGGTCTTCAATCGATGGCACGGTGATCGAACCGAAGATGAGATGATCGAGATCTTGAAGGGAATCGACGGCGCCATCGTCAGCATCGATCCCTTCACCCCCAAAGTGCTGGCCGCGGTGCCACAGCTGAAGGTGATCGCCCGGACCGGCGTCGGCTACGATGCCATCAACGTGCCGGCCGCCAGCGAGAACCAGATCGCCGTCTGCATCACCCCCGGCGCCAACAACCGGGCCGTCGCCGACTTCGCCTTCGCGCTCATTCTGGCCTCCGCTCGCCGCCTGATGGAGAACCTCACGGTGGTGCCCCAGGGTGGATGGAAGCGGTATCAGGGGAAGGATCTGCCCGGATCCACTTTGGGCATCGTGGGGCTCGGCTCGATCGGCAGGGAGGTAGCCAAGCGAGCCCAAGGTTTCGATATGCGGGTTCTCGCCTACGACGTTTTCCAGGACGAGTCCTTCGCGGCCCAGCACCAGGTGACCTACGTACCGCTGGAGCAGCTGCTGCGGGAGAGCGACTACATCACGCTCCACTGCTTCCTGGACGACAGCACCCGCCACCTGATCAACGCCGAGCGGTTGGCCCTGATGAAGCCCACCGCCTACCTGATCAACACCTCACGGGGACCCGTGGTTGACGAGGAGGCCCTCTACCAGGCCCTCAAGGAGAAAAAGATCGCCGGGGCCGCCCTGGACGTCTTCGAACGAGAGCCGCTCGCGGCAGATAGCCCGCTGCGCCAACTGGACAACGTCTACCTTGCCCCGCACGCCGCCGGGCAGAGCGACGGAGCCATGTTCGCAATGGGAACGATCGCCGCCGACAACGTCCTCGCCATCCTGAAGGGAGAGAAGCCGCTGGGGCTGATTAACAAAGAGGTCACGCTGAAGAGATAGACTCCGCGGGGGGTGGGTTCTGAACCCACCCCCATACCCCGGGCAGCTACTCGAACCCACCATCCAGTCGGTCGGCCCACCCTCTCTGCCTCCAACGCCTCCAGACCTGCCTCACCAGGGCGTAGTCCTCCGGCTGAAGGGGCTCGCCACTCAGATCGATGCCTGTGGCGTAGTAGAGGCTTGGAACCCCGATCTCCGGCTGGGCGGCCACGTACTCCCCCCACAGCCGCCGGTCGGGACAGGGCCAGTTGTCCGCATCGATCAGCGCCTCGGGACAGGCGGCTCGGGCCAGCCGGGCCCGGTAGCGCATCTCCGATGAGAGATCCTCTACCCCCGGCGGGCAGGAGATGTCGTTCAGTCGCACCATGTCGACCAGATCTGCCAGATAGGGATTCACGGCATGGGATACCAGCAGGCAGTCCGGCTTCGCCTCCAGGGCGGGCGCCCGTAGCGCCTCCAGCATCGCCCTAAGCAACCTCACACCGCCCAATCCGCCCCGTGACGGCCCGTGCTCCGGGGTTGGACCCCGGTGCAGAAAGTCCAGCTTGAAGCCGTCGGCGCCCAGCTCCAGCAGGGCGTGCCGGATCTCCCGCGCCAGGCGGACCCGGTAGGCCGGCGACGTGGGGTCCACCACCGGACGGTCCCCATCCGGCAGCAACTGCTCGGCGGGCAGCCCTTCCCCATCCCACAGCTTCCACCAGAGAAGCACGCGGCGCCCCCTGGCATGCTGCCCGGCGATGAAGCCCGCCATGTCCGGCCACCTGCTCTCGTCGGGACGAGCCATCCCGTAGACACGCTGCCACTTGTCGTCGATGGTCACCACGCCGGGATCGATCCCCTCGGCTTCCAGTCGCGCCAGCGACTCCTCATACAGTCGCTGAGTGGAGCGCTCCGGCGAGCCATCGGGCAGCCGGCCGGGGGCGAAGCCCGGCAGCGCGCAGCCGCGGTAGCTCTGCTCCCCCCAGCTGCAGAAGTTGGGCTCCGCCCACCAGGTCGCCCTGGACCGGCCGGTGCCCCGAGGGGACAGCCCCTCCTGGCGGAGATGCTCGGAATAGGCATCCACCGCCTGGTAGCCGTCCCCGGTAGTGGGGAGCAGTAGCAGCCGCGGGCTTCGGTAAGGGCCGCCGGGGGCCCTGTCGTACCGGAACAGGAAGACGCCGTCGTACTCGAAGGCGGAGAAGTCCAGCTCCTCGGGCGGGCAGGCCACCCCCACCGCCAGGGTGCCGGCGTCCGACTCCAGGCCGAAGCAGAAGGGGGGCGGAGA
>JAJYNT010000301.1 GCA_021786215.1 Chloroflexota bacterium
GGTCGTGACACCGTACTTGAGACAGTGCGGGCCCCCCGAGTTCTCCCCGATGTTTCCTCCCAGCGTGGAAACCTTCTGGCTTGCGGGATCGGGTGCGTACAGGTAACCCAGCGGCGCCAGCAGGTTCTGCAGATCCAGATTGACGACGCCGGGCTCCACCACCACCCGTTCGTTGGCGGTGTCTACCTCCAGCACTCGAGTCATTCGGCTGCAGCCCATGACTATACCACCCTTGAGGGCCAGAGTACCGCCCGACAGGTTGGTGCCTGCTCCCCTGGGCACCACGGTGTGCCCTTCTCTACTGGCGAGTTTCATAACGGCCGAGGCCTCGTCGGCGTTGGCTGGGAACACTACCACCTCAGGCTGGAAAAGGTCCGGCGTGGAATCGTACTCGTACACTAGCAAGTCTCGGCGGGACGACAATACGTCGTCCCTGCCAACGATCCTGGCCAGCTCTTCGATCAGTTGCTCGCGTACCACCGTCTGGCCCCCCCTTTGACTCGATGGTGTAGGGCGGGGGCTTGTTCCCCGCCGCCACTGAACGGTACATGCCGGGCGGCTGGGGATAAACCCCAGCCCTACGGCCTGCCGCTGATAGCTGATAGGCAAGAGGGACACCGGCGCATCCGATCTTGAATGCCTCCGGCGTCCCCATCACCGCTACCTGTTCGTGTCTCGTTCCGCCCGGGGAACGATGCACTTAAGCTGAAGCGGCGATCCGCCTCTGGAGTTGGTCCCACTTGTAGTCGACTTCGCTCTGGAAGTCCTGAAGCAGGGCCTCGTTGCCGGGCCTGAACAGGTGGCTGAATCGGCCCTGCGGCTTCAAGAAGTCGCTTATGGATTTCTCTTCCCTTGGCGTGTAGGTCATCTGCCACTTGCCGTTAACGACCTCGTACAGCGGCCAGTACTTGGACTGGACGGCCAGCCGGCCAAGCTCCACGGTCTGGTCGGTCTCCGTTCGCCATCCACGCCAGCATGGCGCGTACACGGCGATGAAGGCTGGACCATCGGTCTCCAGAGCCTTCTGCACCTTGGTCATATAGTCGCGCCAGTAGCCCACGCTGGCCTGAGCGGCGTAGGGGATGTCGTGGGCGGCCATGATCGAGACCAGGTCCTTGCGGGGCTGCTGCTTGCCCTGGTAGGCACTGCCCACGTGGGAAGTGGTGGTCCAGGCGTACTTCGGCGTGGCGCCGGAGCGCTGGATACCGGTGTTCATGTAGGCATTGTTGTCGTAGACGATGTACAGGACGTTGTGACGTCGCTCCATGACGCCCGACAGCGACTGGAAGCCGATGTCGTAGGTGCCGCCATCGCCACCCATGGCGATGAAGCGGAAGTCCTTGTCGATCTTGCCCTTGCGCTTCAGGGCCTGATAGGTTGCCTCGATCCCGCCGATGACTGCGCCGGCATTCTCGAAGGCGTTGTGGTACCAGGAGACCTTCCAGCTCGAGTAGGGAAATACCGCGCTGGAGATCTCCACGCAGCAGGTGGCGCTGCTCATGGCGATGTTGTAGTCCGCTGCCGCCAGCATCGTCCATTTGGCAATGATCGCCGGGCCACAACCGGTGCACAGGCGGTGGCCGGAGGTGAACTTAACTTCCTTCTTGGCTAGCTCTTTCAGATTAATGGCCATCGTCTATCTCTCCTATTCCCGTACGCCGATGTAGCTGAGCACTGGGCCGAGCGGCTCGCCGTTGGCGATACCCATCAATCTCTTGAAGACGGCGGTGTACTGAGCGGAAGAGGTGTCGCGGCCGCCCAGACCCGTCACGTAATTGATCATCTTCGGCCGCTGATCCAGGTCGTACATCGCCGTGCAGAGATCCTCGAAGATGGGCGCGCCGGAGGCGCCGGGCGCGGAGGCCTTCTCGACCACGGCCACGGCCTTGACCTTCTTCAGGGCCTCGGCCATCTGAGCGGCCGGGAACGGCCGGTACACTCGCGGCCGCACCACGCCGACCTTCAGCCCCTGCTCTCGCAACTGCATCGCGGCCCACTGAGCCGTGCCGCCGATGCCGCTAAGCGCCACCACGGCTACCTCTGCGTCCTCAATGCCGTAGCTCTCGATGACCGGTTGGGGACGTCCGCTCAACTGAGCGAACTCCTCGCCTATCTTCTCGATGACCTTGAGGGAACCCTCCAGAGCTTTGGTCGTGGCGATCTTGTGCTCGAAGAAGAAGGGAGGCAACACTAGGGACCCGATGGTAATCGGATGCTCGGGGTCGAGCATGTTGAGCTTCGGATTCGGCTCACCGATGAACTGCTGAACCTCTTCCTTGTCCAGCATCTCCACCCGTTCCATGTCGTGGGACACGTTGAAGCCATCGAAGCAGACCATCACTGGCAGCTGGACGTCCGGGTGCTCGGCGATACGAACGGCCATGATGGTCGTGTCGTAGATCTCCTGGGCATCGGCGCAGAACAGTTGGATCCAGGAGGCGTCGCGCGAGGCCATGGAGTCCGAATGGTCGCCGTGGATATTGATCGGGGCGCTCAGGGTGCGGTTGACCATCGGCATGACGATCGGCAGTCGGTTGCCCGAAGCGATGAACAGCACCTCGTGCATCAGGGCAAGACCCTGAGAGGATGTGCAGGTCATCACACGGCCGCCGGCGGCCGCGCCGCCGCAGCAGGCGGACAGGGCGCTGTGCTCGCTCTCCACCGCCACGAACTCGGTGTCCACGTTTCCGTTGGCCACGTACTCGGCGAACCGCTCAACGATCTCAGTCTGGGGGGTAATCGGATAGGCGGCTACCTGATCGGGGTTGATCTGCATCATCGCGTCGGCGGCAGCCCCGTCCCCGGTGAGCCCAACTACCTTTCTTTGTCGTACAGGCTTCTCAGCTATTGCCATCACTCGATCTCCTTACAGTGTGTGCCTGGCGAAGGTCTCGCTCGGCTCGTAGCGACCGCCCTGCGCCATGGACATGGCTTTGACTGGCTTGGAGTTGCACTCGGCGGCGCAGATGCCGCAGCCCTTGCAGTGATCCTGGTCGATCCCCATCACCTTGCCCTCTTCGAGGATGATGGAGTCGTCCGGGCAGTGGAGCCAGCACAGCAGGCAGTCGGTGCAGGCCGCATCGTTGAAAATCGGGCGCTGGGTCCGCCAGTTGCCGGTCTTGTTCAGGACGCCGTTTCCGTTGCTGGGAATGGTCCCCCCTAGCGGTATCTCATTGACAGTCGGGAAGGTTCCCGGCTTGACCTCGTGAACTTCGCTCATTCGCCCTTAACCTCCTCGTAGGCCCTCTCCAGCGCCTTGACGTTGCCATCGACAACCGCCTTCTTGAACCGAGAGCCGAACATGCTGATCAGCTCTTCCCTGACGTTGTCGAACTTGATCAGACTTGTGATCTTCACCAGCGCGCCTACCATGGCCGTGTTGGTGATCGGGCGCCCAACCTCTTCGGTGGCGATCTTCGTCGCGTTCACTGTGTACAGCTTGTAGTCGCCCTTGGGGAGCTGCTTCTTCAGCTCAGCCGGTGTAAGGTCCGAGTTGATGATCAGCGGCCCGCCCGCCTTCAGCCCGACGGTGACGTCCACGCTTTCCAGCAGGGTAGGATCCAGCACCACCACCGCATCCGGAGCCTGAACCTGCTCATGGGTATAGATCCGGCTGCTGCTCAGGCGGGTGAAAGCCTGGATTGGGGCGCCCATGCGCTCCGTGCCGAACTCAGGGAAGCCTTGGAAGTGCTTGTCCTCGCGGCTTGCCGACGCCGACAGGAAGCGGGACGCCGTCACCGCCCCTTGGCCGCCGCGGGCGTGCCAGCGTACCTCGTAGAGATCTCCTGCCATTCTTACTACAGCCTCCTCCTCAAACTAAGAGCCTTCAGCTTTCAGCTATCAGCGGTCGGCCTTCTCCCGTCAGCCTTTCTTCGCCCCTTGTCTGGCTCGCAACCGCCGCCATCCAGAGGATTGAAGGTTAATGGCTGACTGCTGAAAGCCGGCTGCTGATTGCTGACAGCTACCTATCCCAGCTTGTCCCCCACCTGCAGGCCCGACGATGCCACGAACTCCGGCGCCTTGATCTTAGGGGAACCCTGGGGCTGAACCCGTTTGACGAATATGCTTCCCCCGTTGCCAGCTACCAGGAAGCCCTCACCGCTGATCTTCAGCACGGTGCCGGGGCTCTCCTTCCCGCTGACTTTCCTCTTCTCGCAGTCGAATATCTTCAGCGACTGGCCCTTGTACTGGGTAGTGGCACCGGGTGATGGGTTACTTCCCCGAATCACGTTGTAGACGATGTCGATGGGATACATCCAGTCGATGGCCATCCTCTTGCAGAGCGGCTCGTACTCGCCCTGGGTCACGTCTTGCACGACCTTGGGGGCCTTGCCCTCTCTAACCAACTTGACCGACTCGACCATCGCATCGACACCCATGGGGAACAGCTTATCGAAGTAAACCATGCCCATGGTGTCGTCGGGCTCGATCCGCACTTCCTTCTGCATCAGGATGGGGCCGGTGTCCAGACCCTCATCCGGCCAGAAGATGCTGAGGCCGGTCTTGGTCTCTCCATTGATCACCGGCCAGTTGATGGCGCTGCCACCCCGGTGGCGGGGGAGAATCGAGGGATGGTACTGGATGGTTCCATGCTTTGGGTAGTTGATCATCGTCATCGGCACGATGTCGGTGACGAACGCCATGACGTTCAGTTCTGGATCGAAGCTCTTGTACTCTTCAAAGACCTCGGGGTTGCGCATTCGGGCCGGCTTTCGAACTGGGATCCCACTCTTCGCCGCCAGCTCCCCCAGTGGGTCCTGCTTGCCATTGGGCGCGTCTGGGGGGCAGTAGACGACCGTGATCTCCTCTCCTTCTGTGAGCAGTGCCTCCAGGACCTTCTCGCCGAAGGCTGCCTGGCCGATCAACGCAATCCTCATGCTCCACCTCCTCGTGTCAAAACTCTTGAGTCAACTGCTGCGATAGAGGTTGCACTGTATCCAAGTGCTGCGGAAAGTCGAACGCACGCCTCCTGTACCAGTGGCACCAGGTGGGGTACTCGCTCCGGGGTGATCCGAATCCAGGGGCCGGAGATGCTGATGGCCGCGACCACCTGCCCGCTGAAGTCTCTGACCGGCGCAGCGATGCAGCTGACCCCCTCCTCCTGCTCGCCGTAATCGGTGGCGTACCCCTGGAGCCGCACTTCTTCAAGCTCGCTCATGAGAACGCTCGCGTCGACAATGGTGCGGGTGGCAAATGGGAGAAGAGGGTAGCTGTGGAGCATTTGCCTCAGTTCATCGTCGCGGAGGGCCGCTAGAAGAACCTTGCCCGATGCCGTGCTGTGCAGCGGTGCCCGGGCGCCTACCTGAACGAACATCCTTAGCATCCAGCCCGGACTCGACGCCTGCTCAAGGTACACTATCTGGTGATTGTCCAGCACGGCCAGGTTGGCGGTTTCGCCGCTCTTCCGCATCAACTCCTGCAGGATGGGCATGGATTCCATGCGCAAGTCCAGGTGATCCCTCACCGCCCTGGCCACATCCAGTGGCTTCAGTCCCAGCAGGTAGCGACCCGACTCCGGGTTCTGGCGAACGTATCCCCGGGCGATAAGGGTGGAGAGCAGCCGATGAACGGTACTGGCGTGGAGGACAACCCGAGCGCTCAACTGCCCGATGCCTGCCTCGCCCATCCCGGCGAGTGCTTCAAGGATGTCGAGGGTTCGCTCCACCGACTGAACAGTCGTCTTAGAGGCAGAGGAGTCCTCATTGACTTTTCTTCGCGAAGCGCCTGTCACCTGACAACCTCGTCAGCGGACCCGGTTCGAGATGCCGCTGAATGAAGAGAGGAATGCTTCCAGATGGTGAAAACCCGTTTCGCGATACAATATAGGTTTGGATGGAGGGCTTGTCAAGCCTTGTTTTCGTGCTCATCCCGTGCTATCATGCCGCGCGACAGACAAGTGAATAGGGCATCTGCTAGGGGAGCGCACTTGCTGAGAGGCGGCCGCGCCGCCGACCCTGTGAACCTGAACTGGGTAGTACCAGCGTAGGAAAGCAGAGCACGAGGGACAGATTCGATGGTGGCCGCTCCTGCTAGCAGGAGCGGCCACTTCCATAGTTTAGCTCCCCTTCCCTTCCAGGGAAGGGGCCGGGGGTTAGGTTGGCCAAGCTTCAATCCCCCATCCTATGCCTCGTTACCGACCCAGAGGCCTGCCTGGGGCGGCCGATTGATCGGGTTGTCGCTGCGGCTGTGGGGGCCGGTGCGGGCATCGTCCAGCTTCGGCAGAAGGGGCTGGCTGCCCGGGAGCTGCTTCGGCTCGGTGAGAGCCTCCTGGGGACCATCCGCGCTCACGGGGCGGCGCTGGTTGTGAACGATCGGATCGACGTTGCCCTGGTGCTGGGTGCCGATGGAGTTCATCTGGGTGGAGGCAGCTTGCCGGTAGCGGATGCCCGGCGGCTCGTCGGCGCGAGCATGCTGCTGGGGGTCTCCGTCCATTCCCTGGAGGAGGCGCTGCAGGCGGAAAGGGAAGGAGCCAGCTACCTTGTGCTGGGGACAATATTCGAGACTCGTTCTCACCCTGGGATGAAGCCGGCGGGGCCCGGGTTGGTGAAGCGGGTGGCTGAGGCAGTGCGGATCCCCGTCGTGGCCATAGGTGGCATCACCGCGGACAATGCCGCTTCGGTTATCGCGGCGGGAGCCAATGGCGTGGCTGTCATCACGGCGATCCAGTCGGCCCAGGACGTGGCGGCAGCTACCCGTAGCCTGCTGGCGGCAATGAAGGAGAGCCTCGGCGGGTAGCATCGATGGTGTAGGGCGGCGCCCCGTGCGCCGCCGCCCGGCCGACAACATCCCGGTACCGGGCGGAGGGGCACAGGGCCCCTCCCTACGTTTTGGAATCACATGACGGAGCAGTAGAGGGGGATGTGGATATGGACGACGAACTGGTAATTGCGGGCAAGGAGCTGCGCTCCAGACTGTTTCTGGGCACCGGGAAGTATCGCAATAGCGATGAGATGAACGCGGCGTTCGAGGCGTCCCGGGCCGAGGTTATCACCGTGGCGTTGCGGAGGCTGGATCTCAGCGATCCCAAGAAGAAGACTC
>JAJYNT010000139.1 GCA_021786215.1 Chloroflexota bacterium
TGGGACGGTTGGTCTCGCTCGTGAGCTACGGGCGGGCCGGTAATCGGAGCTGAGGCTTGAGTCCCTTCACGCGGCGTGGCTAAGGGCGGTCGGGAATACTGTTGCCCGATGGCCACTGGTGGGAGTTGAAAGCCCAGTTCAGCAAGAGGGTGCCATCCGCGACCGCGCCGTTGGTGGACCTCATGAAGGCCACGTAGACCCTGTGCCCGTTGTCCACCGCGGTCCCGACGAGACACCTGCCTCCCCTCGGGGTATCCCCGGTCTTCACGCCGTCCGCGCCCGCGTACGCCGTGATAAGGTCGTTGACGTTGCGTATCGTCGAAGATTGGCCGTTCGGACCGTGTAGTTGGTAGCTCCTGGACGCGACTATCTCCCGAAACAGGGCGTACTGCATGGCGTACCGGGCCAGAGCGACCATGTCGGCCGGGCAGGAATAGTGGTCATCCGCGTCGAACCCGTCTGCATTGGCGAAGTGAGTGCCCCCCAGTCCCAGCCAGACGGCCTTCTCGTTCATCTTCTTCACGAAGGCCTCGTCGCTGCCGGCCAGGTGGCGGCCGATGGCCACCGCCGCATCGTTGCCGGAGAGCAGCAGCATTCCATACAACAGGTCCCTGAAGGAGACGTCGCTGTTCATGGTGAGGCCCATCACGTTGCTGCCGGCGAAGGCCCCCGCGTCCACGGTGACCCTGACCTGATCGGAGAATCCGCCGTGCTCGATGGCGAGGACCGCCGTCATGATCTTGGTGAGGCTGGCCGGCGCTATCGGTTCGTACGCGTTGCGTTGGAAGAGAACCGCTCCGGAGTTCCCATCCACCACGATGAAGTGGTTGGTGGATGGTTCGGGGTCGGCGGTTTTCGGCTTCCGGACGGGAGGCGCTCCTCGATTCACAACGAGCGGCATGATGGGGCTGCGAGGTTGAAGGATGTCCGGCAGCGTGGGCTGCAGCGGTTCTGCGAGTGGAGCCTTGGGAAGGGGTGTGGCAGGGACTTCAATAGGACCGGTGGACGGCCAGATACCGAGCGCCGCCACGATCGCGGCTACTCCCGCGATAGCTGTGACCAACCACCACCAACGGTGGCGTTTCTTGTCTTGACCCTTTTGGCTGCCGGTAGATTCCGAATTCTCGTCTGACATTGGTGGTGTGGCGCCGGTCGCTGGTTCGGCAAATCCCGGCGCAGGCAGGGCTTCAACTGTGGAACGGCCCGCGCAACAAGCGTGCCACTCTGTTGCTCCACGGGCCATCCTCCTATCCCACGCATCAGCTACCCGGCGGTTAGGCGCAGAACGTGCGCGACACGGAGTGCAACCGGCGAAATGTTGGATTCTGGGCCGCGCAGTTGGATGCGAGGTCCTGTGCGCGGGAGAAAGGAACGGGTGATGAAACGGACGGATATCGTGAAGGCATTTGTGAAGGCTCTGGAGTCTCACGACTTGGAGAAGGTCGCCAGTTATCTCTCCGACGATTTCACATTCACCGGGCTGACCTCGCTTCCGATCGGTCGTGAGGGGTTTCTGGACCTTCAGCGGGGCATCCTGTCGGCTTTTCGAGACTGGTCTTACAACCTGAGCGACGTTGTTGAGGAGGGTGGGATGGTGAGGGCGACTGCCCGCATTACCGGGACCCACACCGGAGACCTGGTGGTGCCGGTACCTGATCTGCCCGTGGTCCCGGCTACCGGCAGGCGCTTCTCGTTGCCCGCTGAGACCCACCTGTACTCGGTGAGGGGCAGCAAGATAGCCACCCTCAGGATACTGGTGGTGCCTGGAGGCGGTTTCCAGGGCCTGTACAGGCGGTTGGGAGCCAGGCTACCGGAACCATCTTTGATCAACGGATGAACCGTGCAGCAGCTTGTGATGGCACGATTGCCATAGTGAGGCTCGAGCGAAAGGGGAATGCAGATGGCAGTACAAGAGAGACGGCCTGCCTACAAGCGGGGCTGGAAGACCGGGTTCAGCAACCGTCGCTCCATGAACGCCCGGGCTGAAGAGCGGCGACTGGCCCGGCCAAGGCGAGATGCCTACGGGCAGGTCATAAAGGACAGCCGTTTCGGGGGCGTGGGAATGCCGGGAGTGAGCCGGTAAGCAACTTTCCCTGGATCGGGTTCACTTCGGCCACGGGGAAAGGTGGACATCGATAAGGGAAAACTGCTTAGGTGGTATCTACGGCGGGCCGAAGGGGGCGGTCCGCCGTAGGGGCAGCTTTCTTACCGGCAAGCACTTTCCAGAGAGGGGAGAACATGCTATAAGAGTCATGGTGACCGACAAAGTGCAAGGGTGAGAGAATGAGTCCGACCTGGTTGGACGTGGCGATACTGGTTGTGATCGGCGCTGGGGCCTTCCGAGGTTTTCAGCGCGGGCTGGTCCGCGAAGGGATGGCATTCGGTGGACTGGCCATTGGGCTTGTCCTGGCCACCGAGTGGAATTCCAGGGTGGCGGAGTTGCTGCGCCCTTTCGTTGGGGGCGGGGCGTTTGTGAACGCCTTGGCGTACCTGCTGGTGGTTCTCGTTGTTCTGGCTATTGCGACCCTGCTGACCGTCCTGATCCAGCGTTTGATGCGGCTGTTTCTGGTGGGGTGGTTGGATAGGCTAGGTGGAGCAGCGTTTGGAGCGGGACAGGGCGCCATCGTCGCTGCATTGCTCTTGGTGCTGATGGTACGCTTCCCGATCATGGGCCTGGACAAGGCTGTCAAGGGTTCCGAGACTGCTGTCTTTCTACTGGAGACGGTCCCGGCCGTGCTCTCGTATCTACCCTCTGAGTTTGCTTCAGTGGAAGATTTCTTCAACTCCGGCACGCTTCCCCTAAAATGATCCGAGATTCGGGTAGCAATTCGGAGTGTGAGGCGGAGCCGGGCCTTCGGACGTGGATGGCTCGGGCGAAGGGCTAGAGGTCAAAGGGACAGTCTCCCGGAAAGGTGGGCCAGATGGACGAAGATGTCGAAGAAGATGTCGCGAAGATAGAAGAGACGCTGCGCACCGCGGCAACAGCCGGAGAGGGTTTCGATGCCATCGGCCTGGTCCACGGTCTGGGGCTCCTGCCGGAACCAGACGCGCGTGCAGCGCTTGAGAAGCTGGCAAATGAGAATGGGGCGGCCGCTGTGCCCGTGCTGCAGAGGCTGGCTTCAGTCGACGGTGGTGCGGTGTCCGCTATGGCCGCTCAGGCGCTAGGGACCATTAGGGACGACAGAGCTGCTTCGGCCCTGGCGGCTCTTGCCTCCGAGGGTGTCAGCGGTGAGGTGCGTAAGGTCGCAAGGCGGAGCCTTCATCGGCTGGCTAGCCAAGGCATCGCGCCATCGGCTCCCACGGCTGGTGAAGAGGAAAGGAGGAAGGCAGTCTTACCGAAGGCGACCAGCATCGCCAGCCCTGTTGACGGTGCCGGGAACCGGGCAGTGTGGTTTGGCTTTCCCCGAGGTGGCGAGGTAGATATGCTGGGGCTGCTGCTCAGCGACGAGAAGGGAATCCTGGATCTCGCCGAGTCGGACATGAGCAGGTCCCGTTTCGACAGCGAAGTGTCCAAGTTGCTTCATGACAAAGAGCTACCATGGGTCGAGATGCCGCTGGATTACTGCCGCCATCTGGTCGAAGAGGCACACCGACTGAATGCTGCCACCGGTACCCCTCTTCCTCGGGAGTACCTGGCCTGGAGGGATCGCATCGGCAAGCCGGAGAGGGAATACCCACAGCCGCTGGCATACACGGTCATCGACGCTGCGATGGTCCGTTGGGATCCCAGGTATCTGGACAGGTCGGGCGACCTGTTCGATCTGGAGATGTTCCGACTGTGGGTTCTGGGACCGGAGGAGCTAGAGGAGTTCGTACGTGAGTGGGTGGTTGCTGAGCAAAGTGGCCTTATTCTAGCCGGCGTGAGCCTGGAAGCCAGAAAGCGCATGGTGGTGGACAAGGCGATCCAGAAGCTGTTCTACCCGCGTCGGCGCTCCCTGTTCAAGCGGAGACTGGATGAGATGGCTTACATCCTGTGGAAGCTGCAGTGGATCGACAGAGCTAGAATGGCGTTGGCCGCGGCCCTTGCGCTGGAACCTCCGGACCGTTCACTGCTGGACCATCCGTTCATTCGTAGACTGGTTGAGTGGAGCCTCGACGTGGTGATGGCCTCGATCGAGGCCGAGCGCGCAAGAAGTATCAGGCCGGGGGTGCAGTTACACCTTCCCTACTGACCTGGGACAAAGCCACCGGGTCGAGGTCCGTCTCAAACGTGGTTGGCACGCGGGTGATCAAGGACGGGATGATTCAACGATCGCGTGCACAGGAAAGGGACCGGCTAGAAGTCCCGGGACTTGTACTTGGCCAGGCTCGCCTTTGTGATGTGGTAGTTGAGCAGCAAACGGAAGCGGTTGTTGACTCTCACGGATTCCGCTATCCGAAACAGGACGGACCTCTGGCCTTCGTCGGCGCTCAGGGTGTAGGCCGACTCGTCGGATCCCTGGCCGTTGCTGATGATGCCGGTTCGTGCCAGACTCTTCAGCGCTTCGCCGGTCTGTCGTTGATCCTTGTTCAACCGGCGCGCAAATCCCCTCGCTGTCTCCGCTACCGTCGGATTCTCGGCGAAGTACTTGAGCATCTCCCACTTGGTGTAGGAAGTCAGATACTTCTGAATGAACCCCAGGGTTTCCGCATCGATGCCTTTGTTGACGGAGTTGTCCTCGCTTCGGGTCGAGCCGGCCTCCTTTCGATAGGCGCTGCGGCGTGAAATCACTTTCCTCTCCTCGTCTCTGGATTATCGCGTCATTGGTCAGGATCTCAGAACTGGTTCTCGCCAGATGGGGCAACGCTTGCCGGCTGAGTTGGAGGGAGACCCGGGAACTGCGATACGTGCCGACCCGCGTCCATTCTACAGTGCAATTGTCGGACCAGGCCGGAGCGTCGTTGCACCGTGGAAGGACCCCGCGAGATGGCGAAGCGCCGAGATCGCCTCACCCATGCATAGCAAGAAAGGACGAGGCACCCTGTTGCCTCGCCGACGATTCCCGAGATGGATCGCAGGAACAATGCGGAAAATGGCCGGAGACCATGGGAGCGATCCGTGACCACAGGGTCTTGCATGGAAAGGCCGAACCTTCGGCCCCGTGGCTGGCTCGACCACCCAACGCGTGCGGTCCACGCAACGTATCGGCCACTTTCGTAATTGTACCAGGTTGGAGCGTCCTTGTACAGCTGTGTTGTCCGAAGATTCGGACTTTCAGGGGTGGTGGCGGCGTTCTCTAGTGTGGAACATCGATGCCACGAGTGCTGCAACGGCCTCCAGAAATGAACGATCGTTGCGAGCCGGCTTGCGTGATCCTTTCCCATCGACATCGATCTCTCCGTAGACGATCCCTTCCTCCTGTATGGGGACGATAATCTCCCAGTGACTGGTGGATGTGCAGGCGAGTCCTCTGGGATCCAGCCGCAGATCGAGCAAGGCCACCGTCTCCGCCCTCATCGCGGCCAGCCCGTGCGGCCCCATTCCGGAGGCGACGGAGGGCGGGTGAGGCGGTCGATCGTGGCCTGAACGTGCCACCATTTCCAAGGTTCCGTTTCTGAGCAGGTAAAACCCTACCCAGCCGAATTGGCGTTCCCTGGCCGTGAGCAGCTCTCCCAACTTTGCTAGGGCTTGCTCCACCGTCGGCGCTGCCTCGACCAGCGCTGTTGCCTCCTCGAGGAGTTCCAGTTGCGCCGAACTCCAGTTCTCTTGCTGCATGTTGCCCTCCGCGTATTGCTGTCCCGGCCACCTCAATCCGTGGTATGGACGCGCAATCTGTGCGCCAGCTATAATTCCGCCCATGAAATTGCGGCAGATCGGCGAGTTCGAGCTAATCGACCGGATGGCCCGTATATTTGGCCATAGAGGCGCGGTTGTGGCGGACGCTGCGACCGCGTTTTCTCGCCTCGCAGTGGGCATCGGTGACGATGCCGCTGTGTGGGAGGAGGCCAGCGGGCGATATACTGTTGCCACCACCGATGCTATGGTGGAGGGGGTACACTTTACCCCAGCGACCACCGATTGGTATGACCTGGGTTGGAAGGCCATGGCTTCCAACATGAGTGACATCGCAGGCATGGGCGCCGTACCGAGATACGCCCTCGCCGTGCTGGCGGCGCCAGGCGACACTGAGGTGGAGCACGTTCTCGAGCTGTGTCGAGGCATGGCCGACCTCGCTGGCAGCTTCGGGGCTCTGGTCGTGGGTGGCGACACCGTTTCTTCCCCTCTGGTAATGATAACCATCACGGTCGTGGGGGAAACCCTGGGTGGCAAGAGTCCGGACGGTTCGCTTCCGATTCTCAGCCGCTTTGCGGCGCGGCCGGGAGACCTGATCGCTGTTACCGGCCGGTTGGGCTCATCGGCAGGGGGGTTGGAACTGCTGCTTCACCAGCAGCCCGGTGTACCCGATCGTTGTGCTCCTCTGGTCGAAGCTCACCGTCGCCCCATGCCGCGGGTTCAGGAAGGCCAGTGGCTGGTGGAGAAGGGTGTGCGCTGTGGAATGGACCTGAGTGATGGCCTGATAGGCGATCTAACCAGGATCTGCCGGGCCAGCGGGGTAGCAGCGCAGGTGGAAGTTGGCAAGCTTCCGATCGATCCACTGCTGAGAGAACGGTTCGGCGAGAAGGCTGTTGATCTCGCCCTTTCTGGGGGCGAGGACTACGAGTTGCTGTGCACCGCTCCACGGGAAACCTTGTTGGGGGCCCAGTTATTGCTGCAATCCATGGGCAAGACGCTCACCGTTGTCGGGGAAGTTCATGAACGCCGTGGCAGCGAAGCACTGATAATGTTGGTCGATGAGGAGGGCCGCCGGTATGAGCCGCGACGGTCCGGATGGGAGCACTTCACCGCCGATGTCAACGTTTCACCCGACCGGTAGCCATGTGGGGTTTATCAGTCGGGGCGTGGAGCAAACCAGATCGTTTGGTGCCCGGTTGGGCGCCTCGCTGGTGGCGGGCGATGTCATACTGCTGGAGGGCCCTTTCGGTGCCGGGAAGACCACCCTGGTGCAGGGTTTGGCCGCCGGGCTGGGAACTGAGGCGCGCGTCACGAGTCCTTC
>JAJYNT010000482.1 GCA_021786215.1 Chloroflexota bacterium
CCGTCGGGTTAACTACAGAAACCATCGGCTTGTACGCAGCTTGATGTTCAACATTGCTGGTGACCAGTCAGGGACAGCACGCAAGCGAGCCAGAAGGCTGGCAATTAGCTCGGAGTAGTAAACCGTCACCGGCCGGCTTGCGGGCAATGTGGAGCGCCAGGACAGCGCAGTGAACTTCAGCGCCTGTTCCGAGAGGTACGTCTGATCCTTGAAGGTGGACTCCTTGTGAAGATGGACCAGCAGAGGTGCTGGCAGCGGCGAGTTCGGCCGCTTGACCAAAGATGGGCCGTTGGCACACAGTAACCTCGTGTATCTTCCCAACTGTATGATCGTCCCCCGCTCAGGTACGTAGATAGCCTTGCGCACCTGAGAACCGCGCCTCTTCACCCAGATTCCGGGTTGGGCCTTGTCGAGGGCTTTGAAAGGGTGGTCCTCAGAGATGGTCACGAAGGCGAACTCAATGTTCTGTTCGCTGCCGACCTCTCGCACACATCCGGACGTAATCTCGGCGATTTCGCTCCTGCGCAGTGGCTTGAACGCGTGGAAGACCACTCGCACCGTGTCGCCCGCTCTCCAGCCGTTCCGTTCCTTGATTTCTCGCAGGATGTTGGTCGTCGTAGATTGCAGGACTCTAGGATACTCGTCGTAGGTGCACTCCTTCGACGAGTGGGCAAGCAAGTAGTTCCCATCACCCCTGAAGACTGTGGTAATCCCGACATAGCGCTGTCGACCTGTGAATCTGCTACCGGATACCTCGATGGTCCCCATCCCGATCACCAGTTCGTCGTTGATGGTGAGGTCATGATCGACTGTCCAGGGCGTGCCATTCAGCTTAGCGTAGAGGGCGATACTCAGATTCTGGCATATGAACTGCAGGGACTCGTGCGGCTTGGCTATGGTCGACAGTCTAGCTTCTTGTACTGGGATGCCGGCCATCAGAAGAAGAGCTTTTGCGTGGAGATACGGGTCGTGCGTTTCAGGCAACTGGGAGTGCTCGTCCAAGACGACCACCAGCGCAGCGTCCGGAAGTGCATCCGAATTGCGCAGGAGTTCCTCCAACTCCCGTCGATAGGATCCTGCGGGATCGCGCTTAGCGTTTTCCAGCCACGGTACGCGGCACAAGGCAAACTCGGGATTGACAAGCCCGAAGGTCGCTCCAAAGCCGCTGGAATAGTAGGATCGCCCATTCGGATCCGCAATGGCGATGCCATCTCGAAAGCTGCGCAGGAAGGTCTCCACGGCGCCCTGGACCGTATCCGGGAAGACTACCAGAATCCGAGGAGACTTCTTCGCGAAGGTCTCTCGACTGAACGGACCGTATTTCTCGATCCCGGTCCATGGGTGAGAGGCTCGTTTAGTCCGGGCTGCGTCAAAGCAGTATTCGACGGGGGACACGGGCACCACCGACTTGTAGTCGGATGCGTTCGCCACCACTATGCGGGCTCCCACGGTGCACTGCAAGCCATTGGTCAGCTGCATCGGCGAAGCCTTCCGCAGAAATCCCCCCATCGTGTTTAGTAGACCGTCCATGGCTGGCCCTGTGAAGAAGCGGGCCTCTTGGTGGTCCCGCTCGGCGTCGAATTCCTGATACCGCGCTCCAAGGATCGTCTTCAGACACCGAGCGAAGGCTGCCTTCGATCCTTCGAGCCAAACCTTGCTGACATCGACACTGCTGACTTCATCGAATGCCTCGGACAGGAAAACAGTAGTACCCTCGATTCGGTCAATCCTACCCACCAGCCTGCGTTGATCCGGCTCCGTTTCGCGTCGGACAACATAGAGGTCCATCAGGTCGACGTGTGCTCTCACGAGCTCATCGAGCGGGGCGAGGATCTCCCATCTCATGCCGACATCCATGAAGAGGCCCATCGAGGTCTCGCCGTCCCGGAATTCCACCAGTTTCGCCTCAAGCTGGAACTTCGGGCGGATCTTGAAGTAGGAGAGCAGAGGGGGCAGCCCCTTTATCGTACTGCTGATGGCGTCGACAAGTTCGTCCTTCTGGCCGAGAAAGGTGAAGGGACGGAGTCGGAAGGCTTCGTACTTCGGGAACTTTCCGGGGAGGATGTCAGCTACGCGAGCCGCGAGCAGCTTGAGGTGCTCATCGCAGCGCAAGGTGCTCGGCTGACCGAAAGGCAACCCAGCGTTCGGTGTTCGTGGCAAGCCGTAGACTTTGCCCTCCTCCCAGTAGAAGAACCAGGAGTCTCCCCATTCCTCCCGTAGAGGCTGGATTTCCTCACTCTCGGACATATCCCGCACGTTTGCAGTAAAGGTCGGGGAGGAGAAGCTGACCTGGAAGCCGTTCAACTCGATCCGTTGCTGTGACATATGCTGAATGCTCCGCGGCACCGAATTATCGCCAGTCATGGGGCAATTCGTTGTCAGGGTTTGACTGTCGACCAATCGAAAGTGGACTCCTTGGCTGCCATATAATTGTTGTCCAGGCGCGTACCCAACAGTAGTAGCCCTGTGATGCGCCGCGCCATGTCCCGCACCTCGCGCGCCTCCTCCGGAGAAAGCCCTCTCCCCAGTAGGCCCTTCTCCCGGTAGCTGAGCCACTTCTTGATCACCTGGTAGCCGCCAATGGTGTGGCTCCACACCTTAGCCGGCACGTTTCGCCAGTAGGCGAGCGGGTTGAGGTACACGTCGTAGGTCGCGTTACCCAGGCTATCGAGGATCAGATCGAAGGAGATGCCCATGCGCTCAGCAGTCTCATGCAGAGCAGCCAATTCGCTCGGGGTGTAGTTTCGGGTCTCAATCCGCCCCTGGCCTGGCATGGTGACGCCATCTTTTCCTGGATCGCCCCAGCCGACGATGACGTCCAGATCGCCTGCCGCACCGTTCAGAGCGCCACCCCCGACTCGGGAGATCAGGGCGATAGTCCTCATCTCCGCCGTCAGGGAACCAGCAGATGTGCCCTGCACCGCCGTCTCGGTATCCAGGAGGGCCGCCACCTACCTGCCCAAGTCGGCCGAGGCCGCGAGAATCTCCGCCGATGCGGGAAGCGGGATCCGCGGCCAGTCCCCCCGGACCCCATCGGAGTTCTCAGAGAGATACCTGGGCGAGTAGCCGATGGCAAGGGCATGCAACCACAGCAGGCTGGCGGTGGCCTCGTCGGCTTCAGGTCGGGGGATGCCCAGAGAGGCCAAGTAGCTTCTGGCAGCGTCCGAAAGGTTAGCCTTCTCGCATCCACCGGGAGTAGCTGACTCCTCAAAGAGCGCCCGCTGATCCTGGCCAGAGAAACCACGGAGGTAGAGAGGGAAGCAGATGCTCCCGGGCCTCGTCATGTGCCAGTCTGGGAGGTGCCTGGTCACAAAGAAAGGCGTGCCTTCCCGACCACGCTCCGCTCTCTGACGGGAGGTGAGGAACAGGTTGCCCTCCCGGGATGCCGCGAACAACGACTCACGCTTTCGATCGACCAGTTTGGTCTCGGGGTGCCAGTAGACCCACCGAAGATCGAGGGGTTGATAGCAGTATCTCACGATGGAGCCAGAGGAAAGCCCCCGTTGAAGCAGGTAGCGGCGGGTCGCGGAGGCGTCGAAACCGCCAGCCGAACCCATGAGCGATGGTGCTAGACGACGAACGGCCTCGTCGGATAGGCTCGAGTCGAAGTAGGACTGCATGCGCTGCTCCAGCCTCGACTGATCGATGTCCACCAGATCGAGGTCGCGGCTGGTCTTGACGCCAGGAGACCACACCGGGAACAGCTCGGGCAGCGAGGGCCACGTCAGGTACTTCGACTCCACGCTCGTTGGCATGAAGGGGAGCCCGAGTTCCAGGGACGGGGACACCTTCTCGTATAGCGGCTGCCCGTCCTGCTCGGCCGTCTCCAGCAGTTGAGCCCGCTTCGTCTTGCCCCACAGGTGCCGGAACCGCACCTCGTTTGCCTCGGCGTGAGCTTCCCTCCGCACCAGCAGCGATATGGCGGTGCCGACCTGAATCCCCTCGGGGCTCAGCTCCGTCGAGAAGACGCTGGGGTCGGGCTGGCCCTCGGGCGTGAGCTTGCCGGTCCTGAACTTATCGCCGTTGAGGCAGTCGATCCAGATGGCGTCGAAGGCATCCAGGTAGTGCTCTCTCATCCCCGTGTACGACAGCCCGTCCAGCCACGAGTAGTTGGAGATAAGGCACACGACGCCTTTGCCGGTGCTCTCCACGATGCGCCGCTCCGCCATCCTGAAGAACCGGATGTACAGGTCGTTGAGTCCCTGTCCTCTGGGGGCGGGTGCTCGCCTCGTCGTGCGGTAGGCATCCGTGAGCTGGCGCTCCTCGTCCACCGCCATCCCGGCGAAGCCGTTGTAAGGGGGATTGCCGAGGATCACCAGGACAGGCACATCCCGCTTGACCTTCCGTGCAGCGTCCCGTTCCTCCCTCAGTTCTGGCATACCCGCCAGTTGGAGTTGGATTACTCGCTCCTTGCCCGGGTCCGGCGGTTCCCAGCCCGTGAGGGCGTTGGTGAGGTACACGCCGGCCCTCTCCCGACTGCTAGCGGAGAGAGGCGCGCCCCACTGCTGCAGAAGCAGGCCGAGCTGCATGTGGGCCACGACGAAGGGAGCCGGGAGGATCTCGAAGCCGAAGACCCGATCCAGGGCGGCGCGTTTCAAGTCGTGGCCCAGGAGAGCTTCCTCTCCCTTCGCCTGAAGGGTCGCGGCGATGTGACGCAACACCTCCACCAGATACGCACCGGTCCCGCAGCAGGGGTCCAGCACGTTGACGCGAGGATCCGCGAGTCCGTCGGGAATGCCCAGCTCGTTCCGCAGGACGGTATCGACGCGGGCGACCATGTACCGGACCACTTCGGAGGGCGTGTACCATACCCCTAACTCCTTGCGCAGTTCCGGATCGAAGGCCTGGAGGAAAGGCTCGTAGAAGTACTGGACGGCCTTGCCCTCGTCGAAGCGAGAGAAGAAAGCGTCCGGGTCCACCCGGTCGAGAGCGGTACCGGTCCAATCCAGCACCTCCACCAGCCCGAGAGGCCCCAGCTTGGCGGGAGTGGCGACCTCCTCGAAGAGGGCTCGGATCATGGGGACGTTGAGCCACCAGGCCGACTCACGCCAGGCGAATCGTCCGGCGTTCCTCCGCTGGGGGCGTTGCTTGCTCCAAAGGACCCAGGCGGAGAAGATCCCGTAGAAGAGGGTCTGCACCAGGGTGGAGCGGAAGAAGTGGTCGCCCTTGTGGCCCTCGAAGCGGATGCCCAGCGCTTCTTCCAGCGCCGTGCGGACGGCGGCCAGGGCCGGCAGATCTGCCATTGACTCGACCCGCACCCTAGCATCTCGGGCGTAGGAGGCGAGGGTCCTCGCTACGTCCTCCGGAGCCTGGATGCGGGCCCGGTAGAGCAGTATCCGCCTCAAGTACTCAGTGAGTCTCTCTCCGTGCTCCCGCGCCATCTTCCTGGGATGAGCCGCGGCGGCCCAGAAATCAGACTCGCTGTCGGCGAGCTGGTAGCTCTCCAACTTAGTCCGGTTGCCCTCGGCGTCCTCCCCCACCAGCACGAAGTCCCGGAAGGTTGTGACCAGGACGAGGCGGAATCGTTCCCAGTACCGGCAGACCTGCTCGCTGTCAGCTTCCTCCAGGGCGATGGCTCCAGTGTGCTCGGCCTCAATCACACCGGAGGCCGGGACATGGTCGAGAAGAGGAACATCGTCGGCCGCCCGGCCGAGCTGGTCCGCCGTGAACAACCCGCCGTCGGGGAACCCCGCTCCCTGGTTCTTCAGCGCCATGACGCATCGGACCCTCGGCTTGAGGGTCTTGCCGATCTCGTTCAGTAGGGTTTCCAGGGGGCCGTAGTAGGAGGTCTCGGGACGGCCGGCCCATGAGGAGTGGATCTCGAAAAGTTCGTGGAGGTAGTTCTCGACGGCCGGCCATTGGCCAGAGTGGTCACTCTCGGCCGGCTCCGAGCTTCCCAGCAGCCAGGAGAGGGAGACGGCTTCGTTGCCCTCTCCTGCCGTTCTTGCCTTCTTCGTCCCTGCCATGCAGGATCTCCACACAACGTTGTTCTCGTATTGCCGTTATCCATGGGCTGGGGGAATGCGGTGGGGCAGACGATGCAGTCGGCGAGGCAGAGTATAACAGGTTCTCTCGCCCCGTGGCCGTTGTTCGCTATCGCGACTCCTTCGGTCCGAGCGGCCAAGGGCAGAATGATGCGACCGGCCTGCCCGACCGGAAACCAGTCCCGATCGGGCGGGTGGCGTCTTCGGCGTGGCATCCTATCGCCTGGTACGCTTCGGCCGGGCCGTTCGAGCCTTGTACACCTTCAGTCCGCTCCTTGCAATGGCTCTGAGGGCGCGGTCTGAGGCGCGGGTGCCGGGCCTCGACGCCTTGTACCTGACGCACGCCCTCGCCATATCGAGCAAGCTGCCCAAGGCACTCCAGTCTGCACGGTTCATGTCTCTCACCTCCCTTCATGGAATATGCTCTGACACCGTTGATCTACACGCCGCCAGCGCCCACATTCTATTCGTCTCCGGGTGTCTGTCCAGGCTTCAGGCGGGAGGACAGGAGGCCACTTTGGTGTAAGATGTAACGACGCACCCTCGGAGGGCGACTTGGAGTGTCGAAGCACACGAAGACTGACTTGCTCGCAGCGGCAGAACAGCGCGGTCACAAGGTCTCGGGGCGGCTCGTCCATGACTGGGTAGAGCTGGGTCTCTTGGATCGTCCCGATCGGCACGGACTGGGGCGTGGGAAGGGTGTAGTTGCAGGCTGGCCCGATGAGCAGCGTCAACTGTTCCTGGCCCTTCTGGCCAAGCGCCGAGAGGGTGTGTGCGTTGGGGGTCTCTGCAACGTTCCCGTCTGGAACTGGTTGTGGTTCGGCGACTGTGCTGTTCCGCTCCGACAGGTCCGTCGTGCGTTGCGCACATGGTGCAGAGGGGCTACAGGCGCATCGTGGAGTCAGGGGCGAGCCGTCGCGAGCAAGATGATCGAGGTCATCGCCCATCCAGCCGCGGGCAACCGAGCCCGCAGAGCTCTGCGGGATGCGGTGGCGCAGGCGCTCTACATTGGAAATCGCGATCCAGACAAACTGTC
>JAJYNT010000003.1 GCA_021786215.1 Chloroflexota bacterium
TCTCGGTGGTGTTAACCGCGGACGGTCCTGGGAAGAATGAGAAAAGCCCCGAACCAGTTTAACGGCTGCTTCATCTTGGCGCTCAATAAAGGAGGAAAGATCGATGAGCGAGGCGTCTATGCGTAGATATTATTATCCAAGAAGGAAACAAAGGCCAGATCGCAAAAAGGCAAGAATCACCCTTATCATTACCGGAACAATACTCCTGTTTCTTGTCATACACATTCTCACGGTTTCGTTACCCCTTTTTGCCAATGCAGCAGATAATGTTCTGCGTCCCATGATTGGTTCCCGTAATACAGTTTTCTTGGAGTCTCTTTTTTTCGGCGTTTCAGATAAAACGAAGCAGGCAATTTCTCATTTTGCCCCTCCTGCCAAGAATGTTTTTTCGAGTGGGGTCACCAAGCCAGCCAATAAGGTTCCTAGCCTTACGCCTGCTCCGCAATTAATAAGACTCTTACCCATACCTGCGCTTAGTTCTTTGCATCCATTTCCAAATGAAGGAGTATGGCAACCTATTCCTTTTAACAGATTCCAAAACCGAGTGCTTATGGCAAGGACCATCGTTAGTCCTGACCCGCAAAGAAACTATGCGTATGTCGTACTGGTCAAAATGGCAATGAGCAAGCTTGGTGTTGCGGCAGTAGCAGGGGGTTGGCAACCGGGAGGACCAATTGGCAACCCGGGGCCAGGAGTAATACCATGGACAATTACCGCACAAAACCAACTCATCGCAGCATTTAATGGAGGGTTTCAGTATAAGGACGGCGCGTATGGCATGACCATAGGAAAGAAAATCTATGTACCGCTCAAAAGGAATCTTGCGACACTTGTTATTAGCAAGAGCGGGTCAGTAGGCATTATTAATTATACAGGGCAAGACCTTTCAAATGCCGTTGCAACAAGGCAGAACGGACCAATGCTTATTAAGAATGGAACGATAACTGCCTATACAGAAAGACGCATGGATACATGGGGATTAACGGTTACAAACTCCATGTACACCTGGCGTTCAGGCATTGGTATCACAAGAAATGGTAACCTTATTTATGCGGTAGGTCCTTCCCTTGTCCCTCAAACACTCGCAAAAGCATTACATGGAGCGGGAGTGGTAAATGCCATGCAGCTTGATATTAACCCTTATTGGGTGAGATTCACACTCTTTCATCTCCAATCAAAGGGAAGATACACATATGGACCTCTCTTGCGGAAAATGGCGAGTGGGGGGCACGAGTATTTGCATGGTTATCAAAAGGATTTTTTCTACGTGTATACCACCTCTAGTTTCCGCTAACTGTATGGTGTACCCCATACCAGTATTCACCTCGTGGGTGAAGCGCGGTGGGGTTGGGGGATGCCGCGGAGGGAGAGACGCGGCGGGGTGATCGAGAAGGTGGGTCGGGTCTTCCCGTCCAAGAGGAACCCGAGGGGGCCGGGGCAGGCCCAGATGGTGGAGGGCTTCGTGACCCTCTCTGCCCTGGGAGGGGAGTGCCCCGAGGATTTCCAGACTCTTCGTGGTGACGCGGGCCTGGAAGCTATGATGGGATACTCTTTCCCCGCCCCCTCCACCGCCCGCTCCTTTCTGGATCGGTTCCATACGGGCAACGCGACAGCGCCGTTTGCATTCACCTTAACGGTGATGGTGCCCGTCTTCACGACGGCGGCATGGTAGCGTGGCGGCGGCGCGACCGCCCCCCCTCGCGAGCACCATGTGGTAGCCGATGAATACTGCCACCACGACCAGAAGAACCGCCAGCGGATTAAGCGATCGTAAACCTTCTCTAATCTGGCGAGGGTATAGACGTGACCAGTCGACCCCGAGGGGCGGGTTGAAGCTGAGTCGTCGCGCCCGGCTCTCCTGGACGACCCACCGCGCCAGCCTTCACCGCGCCGGGCTTGCGCCGAGCAAGCCGGACCCTGCGCTCGCGGGTGCGGCCAGAGACAGATGAGAAAGGCTTTAGGTCCGCTTAACCTCCCCTTCATCTAGGCGATGGATACTACCGCCAGAGGTTCGGGATAGCCCGGATCTCGAGATCAGACCAAGTCGAACCGAAGCAGGAAAGGAGGAAGGATCGATGAACGAGGCGATTGGTCTCGAGACGGCAGGCGCCGAGGCTGTGTCCAACGAGCCGGACACCGGCGCGGATGTGCAGCAGGACGGCGAGTTTCAGGGCAACTACTAATTAGTCGAGTAAGAGGGGGCGGCCCGCGGCCCTGGGCGGGCCGCCCCCTCGGCTCATGTGAGCCCCCAAGCGGCCCGCCGCCACCATCGCGGATGAAAACGGCGGCCCATTCTCAAGCCAGAAAGGGGGCTAAGCTCCCCGCCCCCGATGGTTTGATATACTAGGAATGGCTGACAGCGCCTCACTGAGACCGGACAACACGGGGAGGAACGGTGCGAATTCTGGTGGTGGAGGACGAGACGCAGCTTGCCGGCATCCTGAAGCGAGGACTCCAGGAACATGGCTACGCCACGGACACGGCCGGCGATGGCGAGGATGGTCTGAGCCTCGCCGAGACGTCCGAATACGACCTGATTGTCCTCGACGTCATGCTGCCCGGGCTGAGCGGCCTGGAGGTCGCGCGAACCCTGCGCGCCCGGCGCGTCAGCACCCCCATATTGATGCTCACCGCTCGAGATGCCGTCGACGACAGGGTGGCGGGCCTTGACAGCGGCGCCGACGACTACCTGATCAAACCCTTCGCCTTCCGGGAATTGGTGGCCCGCGTCCGAGCCCTCCTGCGCCGTGACGACCTGGTGAAGGACCCCGTGCTGCGTGTAGGCGACCTTGAGGTGGACACCGTCAGCCGCGAGGTTCGCCGGGACGGACGGATGATCCCTCTTACCAGCAAGGAGTACGCCGTTCTCGAGTACCTGGCGCGAAACCCGAACCGCGTGCTCACCCGCACCCAGATAGCAGAGCACGTCTGGGACTACGACTTCACGGCCATGTCCAACGTGGTTGACGTATACATTCGCTATCTGCGTCGCAAGCTGGATGACGGACACGATCCGAGGCTGATCCACACCATTCGCGGCACCGGCTACCAGCTAAGGTCGCGATCGTGAACCATTGGCTGAGCAGGGCGACCACTCTCCATCTCCACCGGCGGATCCACATTACCATCAGAGTGCGGCTCACCATGTGGTACGTGGCGCTGATGGCGCTGGTCTTGATCGCCTTCTCCGCCTTTCTGTATCTCAGTCTGTCCAGCAGCCTCAGCCGAGAGATGGATGCCAGCCTGAGTGCCACGGCGGGACAGCTCCAAGTGCACGTCGACTTGGTGAACGGACGTCCTCAACTGGGAGGGAACGAGCAGCAGATCCCGGCCGGCGTCACCGTCGCTCTGTACGACCCCTCCGGCAAGCAGCTCGTGCAGGGCATGCCGCCATGGCCTGCATCCGGCGCTGCTTCGATCCTGGAAAAGGCGGCTGGCGGGCAAGCCGGTTTTGTCACCATCCGGCTGGACAATCGCAGCGGCTGGCGAGTGCTCGCGATGCCCATCAAGGAGAACGGACACATCTCGGGGGTGCTGGAGGTGGGTCGCTCGGAGAGCGATCTGGAGGCTGCTCTTGAGCAACTGCTGTTGCTGATAGGCCTCGCGATCCCGGCAACCCTTGCTCTGGCGGCCGGAGTGGGGATGTTCTTGGCCCAACGAGCCCTGTCCCCCATAGACCGCATCACGAGGACGGCCAGGCGGATCGGCGCTGAGGACCTCTCGCAACGGTTGGAGATGAGCTCGAACGACGACGAGATCGGACGACTGGCGGCGACCTTCGACGAGATGCTCGAGAGGTTGGATCGTGCCTTCCAACGGCAGAGGCAGTTCACCGCGGACGCTTCCCATGAGTTGCGCACCCCCCTGGCGGTAGCCACCAGTCAGATCGACGTTGCTTTGGAGCGGTCCCGTTCGGTGGAGGAGTATCAGGAAGTGCTTCGGCTGGTCGGCACGGAAACGACCCGCATGGGGAAACTGGTCTCGGAGCTACTTACCCTCGCCAGAGCCGACTCCGGCAACGAGATAATGGAGCGCGAGCCCCTGTCGTTGGACGAGCTGGCTGGTGAGGTCGTCGCACAGCTTGCGCCACTTGCCGAAAGCCGGGGCCTTCGGTTGGGGACCGGCCACCTGGAGCCGGCGATCGTCGTCGGGGACCAGACACGGCTGATGCAGCTGCTGTTCAATCTCGTGGACAACGCGCTCAGATACACACCAGAGGGCGGGCGGATCACCGTCAACGTCGGGAGGCACGGCGGAGAGGCAACCCTCACCGTCACCGACACGGGCATCGGCATAGCGCCCGAGCAGCTGCCGCACATCTTCAAGCGGTTCTACCGGGTGGACAAGGCTCGCTCCAGGGCAGAAGGGGGCACGGGGCTTGGTCTGGCGATCGGTGAGTGGATTGTTCGTGCTCACGGCGGCCGGATTCAGGTTGCTTCCACGCCCGGCCAGGGGTCGACCTTCACGGTGTTTCTGCCCCTGACGGCCTCCATGAAGGAGCTGCCGTCTCAGCTCCCAACTCGCCTTTCCTGAGAGTTCTCCACTAATGGCTTCAGCGGGAGGCAGACTGGTGGGGCCGCCGGGGGCTAAACTCCACTGGACGAAGAAAGCCAACGGCGGAGGGATTCCTTGGCGTTGCGCGCGTCGGTGCTGGAGATCACTCTCTGATCCACGAGGCGATCCAGTACCTGGGCTTGCCGAACCTCAGCCTGGTGCGGATGGATGAGGGGGTCGTAGGCAGATGGCGCCTGGGGCAGTCCGGCGATGAGCGCGCACTCGGAGAGGGTTAACTGCCCGACATCCTTGTGAAAGTAAGTCTTTGCCGCGCTGCCTACGCCGTACGCGCCATGTCCCAGGTAGACCCGATTGAGGTAAAGGGTCAGCACCTCCCCCTTAGAGTAACGCTGGGCGATTTTCAGGGCGAGGGCCATCGTCTCCAACTTGCGACCCACCGTGTCGTCGTTACCGACGTATACCATCTTGGCCAGTTGCTCGGTGATGGTGCTGCCGCCCTCGACGAGCCGGTGGGAGAGCACGTCGTCCAACACCGCGCGTGCCAGTCCCAGCAGATCCACCCCATGGTTCTCGTAGAACCGCTCATCCTCCGTCGCGATCACGGATTGCTGAAGAAGCGGCGGAACGTCTCGGAGTTGGACCTCGGTCGCGCGGTGGGTGGCGAGAGTTGTGCGAACGCGCGACGACAGATCCGAGACGGATGGAAGTGAAAACCAGAGAAACAGCACGCCGACGAAGAGGATGAGAAGACCGATCAGTGTGCACCCAACCAGCAGGCGCCATCGCCTCCGGCGCAACGGGTCCATCGTGTTTCCAACAGCCAATCTGAAGGTCTTCCTCTCGCAGCCATTCCGACGGCGCGCTGAACAGGACTGAAAGGTTATCCAGCTGCACGATCGCTGCGCTCCCCGTCGGGTCTGGCAGCTACTGTATCACGATGCGAGCAGATTTGTTCAGTGGGCCAACCAGCTTGAGGTGGTGTATGCTTAAGAGCGGCACTGTGGCGAAGTATTCCGTGCTTGTGCCTGCACTGTTGGTGATAGTATGGGGTCACGAAGAGGACCGGTAGGGTGCTCCGAATCGTGAAGCTGGATTTAGCGCGGAGGTAACGGCTGTGACTTCGCTATTGAAGAACTTCGTCGTGGTATTGTTGGCCATGGTGGTCGGAGCTGCCTTGATAATCGGATATATGGAGGTGCGGCCAAGTGCAGCCGGGGTGCCGGCTGTAGCCAGCGCGGCGTCGAGCAGTTCCTCCAGCCCGACCGGGGCAAGCCTATTCGATGAGAACAACGTGGAGGCAATCGTCGAGAAGGTTAGTCCCGCGATAGTCACCATCACCAGCCAGGGGCAGACTCCTCCTAGCCAGCATTCGTCGCCTCACATCCCCGGCTTTCCGAACATCCCGCTGCCTCAGCCGGGCCCCTCGGTGGGCACGGGCTCGGGCATCATCATCGATGACCAGGGTCACATCCTCACCAACAACCACGTCGTGGACGGTGCCACGAGCCTGCAGGTCACGCTCTTCGATGGTAGCACCGTTCCAGGAAAACTGGTGGGACACGACCCTGCCAATGATCTAGCCATCGTGAAGATAGACGTGGACAAGTCGAAGCTGACCGTCGCCACCCTGGGTGACTCCAGCAAGCTCAAACCGGGGCAGATGGCTATCGCCATAGGCAACCCTTTTGACCTGGATCGAACCGTCACCGTGGGGGTGATCAGCGCGGTGGGGCGCGCCTACTCGGAAAGCAGCAACGGCCGGCCGATCCGCAACATGATCCAGACCGACGCTGCCATCAACCCCGGCAACTCTGGCGGAGCCCTGCTCAACTCAAGTGGCGAGGTGATCGGTGTCACCACCGCGATCGAGAGCCCGACGGGTGGCTTTGTGGGTATCGGCTTCGCGGTACCCATTAATACCGCCCAGGCCGAGCTCGCCGATTTGGAGGCGGGCAAGCCGATCTCGCACCCGTGGTTGGGCATATCGGGTGTGGCGGTGACAGACAGTGTCGCCCAGCAGCTGGGTGTTCCTGCCGGTGGCGTCTATGTGGTGCAGGTGGTGCCCAATAGTCCCGCGGCAAACGCGGGACTGAAGGGCGGCAGCCTGGGTTCGGAGTCCACATCCGGCGGCGAGCTCCCGACCGGGGGAGACGTGATCCTCGCTGTGGACGGTCGGAAGGTGAACAAGCTGGGAGACATCTCCTCCTACCTCGACACCAAGAAGTCGGGCGACACCGTGAAGCTCACTATTCTCAGGAACGGCGCGAACCAGGATGTGACGGTGACCCTTGCCGGCTGGCCAGATAGCCTCAACGGTTAGAGTGGGCATCCTGATCTCTCCCTGCTTTCCCGGTACATGCGGACCGGAGCATCCGTGACGGTGAAGTCGTGAACTAACCTCTTTCCCGGCTGGATGACAAGAAGTGTGCAGATGATCCGTCTTTGACAAGGTGGCACGCTGGCGGATAGAATTTCGCATTCTGCGCGGC
>JAJYNT010000299.1 GCA_021786215.1 Chloroflexota bacterium
GCGGCTCAAGTAGCACCCGGTGGCATCACGGTTTTCGGAAAGACCGCGACCGGGGAGAGTGTGCTGGGGGAGCCCCGGGGAGTAGCCCTGGGCCCCAACGGCTTGCTGTATGTGGTCGACTCCACCAACAACAAGGTGTTGGCGTTCCGGCCCGACGGCACCGTTGCGTTTCAGTGGGGCAGCAAGGGAAGCGGTGACGGGCAGTTCAACGAGCCCTGGGGGATCGCCGTGGCGCCGAACGGGGACGTCTACGTAGCGGACACATGGAACCATCGGATCCAGGAGTTCGATGCGAATGGCCGGTTCCTGGCCAAGTGGGGAAGCTTTGCCGATGCTAAGGGACAGCTGGGAGTGCAGGCCGGTGGGTTCTACGGTCCCCGGGGCGTGGCCGTGGCACCCAATGGCAACGTGCTGGTTACCGATACCGGAAACAAGCGGGTCCAGGTCTTCGACTCGCAGGGTCGCTTTGTGAGTATGTTCGGCGGGGAGGGTACGGATCCGGGCAAGTTCAAGGAGCCGGTGGGCATAGCCATCGACTCCGCCGGGAACATCTACGTGGCCGATACCTGGAACCACCGAATACAGAAATTCGATCCCAACGGCCAGCCGCTGGCCCAGTACCCTGTGTCCGGTTGGGATTCCGAGAGCATCGTGAACAAGCCCTACCTGGCGGTGAGCCCGGACGGGCAGATCTTCTACACCGAGCCCGAGAAGAACCAGTTCTTCGTGCTGGACTCGAATGGCAAGCTGATCAGCAGTAAGGGCGGCCTGGGCACGACTCCCAGGTCGTTCGACCTGCCTATTGGCATCGCCGTGTCCACGACTGGGCAGGTATTCGTGGCTGACGATCATAACGCTAGGGTAGTAGAGTACCAGTCTTGGAGGTAGATTGACTTCAGGCAAGGGTCGGCTGATTGGGTTCGTGTTGACGGGGCTATTCCTGTGGATGGTGGCCCGCAACGTCAGCTTGTCTGAACTGATTGCGGTCTTCGAGTCCGCCAACTATCGGCTGGTTGCACCGGCTGCCGCCGCTACCCTCATTGGGTACTTCCTGAGGGCTGTGCGGTGGCAGAGGATAGTCGAACCAGTGGCTCCTCTTGGCTTCAAGACCGCGTTTTCTGTCCTGATGATGGGCTTCGCCTCCAACAATCTGCTCCCGGCCAGACTGGGGGAGTTCGTTCGGGCCTACCTCCTTGGGCAGAAGATCGGGGTCCGCAAGACCTACGGGATGGCGACCATCATCCTGGAGAGGGTGTGCGACGGGGTCACCCTCATCCTGTTCCTGGGGGCCGTCTCACTGTTGGTGCCGCTTCCTGGCTGGGGGAGAGAGGTTCAACTGTTCTCCAGTCTGCTCTTTCTCGGAGCCATCGGGGGCATAGTGCTGCTGCTCACGCAAGAGAGCATAGCGGTGATGATTCTGGGAGTCCTGCTGCGTCCCTTTCCGAAGCAGGTGGCTACGGCCACCATCCGAGCCAGCAAGACCTTCATCCTGGGGCTCCATTCCATGCGGAGCCGCAAGGGCCTCGGAGTGATCGCACTCGTTTCTCTGGCCGTGTGGCTGCTGGAAGCCACTTCCTATCTGCTGATGTGCCGGGCTTTCGGTGTTCGCATGTCGCCCCTCTCTCAGCTGCTGTCGGCCGTATTTCTCCTGGTGGTGGTGAACCTGGGCATCATGTTGCCTTCTGCCCCGGGATATGTGGGGACCTTCCAGTTCTTCGCGGTTTGGGCGTTGGGCGCATTCGATGTGTCTAAGGAAAACGCACTGGCGGTGGGCATTGCCTCTCATCTGATGCAGTACCTCATGGTC
The DNA here is from genome assembly GCA_021786215.1 of Chloroflexota bacterium. The sequence continues at coordinate 1,808 of JAJYNT010000299.1, forward strand.
ACGGCTATAGGACTGGTCTTCTTCGCTCGGGAAAACCTGGCGTTCTGGCGATTTCAGAAGGAGACAGCTGAAGAGGCGGCAGAAGAGGAGATCGCGATGCCGGTGGAAGTCTCGTGAGAAAGCGATACTGGTTGGGACTGGCGGTCAGTGCCGTCCTGGTGTACCTTATGGTGCGATCGGTGGAGTTGGCTTCGGTGGCACGGGCATTCAGGGAGGCCAACTTCGCGTTCGTGTTGCCTGCCATCGTTTTGTACTTCGCCGGGGTGTTCGCGCGTACCCTGCGATGGTCAATCCTGCTCAGGCCAGTCCAGCGAGTTGGCAGCAAGCGGCTATTTGTTGTGCTGGCGATCGGCTTTATGGCTAACGACATCCTGCCGCTACGGGCCGGAGAGGCGGTTCGGGCCTACCTTCTGTGGCAGAAGGAGCGGCTAGCCCCCGCCGCGACCGTCGCCACCATCGTTGTCGAGAGGATCCTGGATGGGTTGGTGCTCACCGGTTTCTTGGTAGTCTCAGGGCTGCTGATTCAGTTGGAAGGCTGGCTAATGCAGCTCGCATGGCTCGCTGGGGCGCTGTTTGTGGTCGCGGTGGTAATGATGGTCGGCTTGGCGGTGATACCGGGTACCCTGCTGACTCTCATAGGGATGGCGCTTCGGCCGTTTCCCTCCAGATTGCGCGATCTCGCTCTGCGGATTGCCGGGGGGTTCGTCGAGGGCTTGAGCATCCTTCGGAACGTTCGGCTGGCCACGGCCGCCATTCTCTTGTCGGTGTTGGCTTGGGTGCTCGAAGCCGGCATGTACTACCTGCTGATGTTCAGTTTTCCGCTTTCACACAGCTATCTTGCGGCGGTGCTGGGCACCGCCGTGGCCAATCTGGCCAGTATGGTGCCCTCTTCCCCTGGCTACGTGGGCACCTTCGATGCTGGCCTAATGGCGGTCCTCGTCACCAGTTTCCGGGTGGATCAGTCTGTGGGGGCCGCCTATACGGCCCTGGTGCACGCGGTGCTGGTCCTTCCAGTGACGCTGCTCGGCCTCTTCTTTGTCTGGAGGGAGGGTCTCAGTCTCAGGCGCATTTCAGCGCGAGGGGTCCGATTGTCTGAGGACTCGGACGATCCTGCCGGCAGGCGTGAGGTTGCCCCGCGGCGGTCGACTCCCTGATCGCACAAACAGGAATTCGCGTTAAAGGCCATCACAACTCTGTTGGTTTGGAGGGTTATTGGTCTATGGCCAGGATCAGCGTGGTTGGCACGGGGTACGTGGGCCTCGTGACCGGAGCCTGCTTTGCCGACCTCGGGAACACGGTCACCTGCGTCGATATCGACGTCTCGAAGATCGAGAATCTAAGGAAGGGCGTTCTACCGATCTTCGAGCCCGGCCTCGAGGAGATTGTGGAGAGGAATGCCAAGGCTGGCCGGCTTCGCTTCACCTCTAGTTTCGAGGAAGGGGTGCCCGGCGCGGATGTCGTTTTCATCGCCGTCAACACGCCTTCGGGTTCTGAAGGCGAAGCAGACCTGAAGTACACTCGCGCGGCGGCCCAGAGCATAGCCAAGCAGATCAATCGCAATACCATAATTGTCAACAAGAGCACCGTCCCGATCGGCACCGGCGACTGGGTTGCTAACATCGCGAGCAAGCACATCCGGCCTGGAGCCAGCTTTTCCGTGGTCTCGAACCCCGAGTTCCTTCGCGAGGGGTCGGCCATCAGCGACTTCACCCACCCTGATAGAGTCGTGCTGGGCTCAACTGACCGAGCTTCCGCCCTCAAGGTGGCTGAGTTGTACAGACCACTGGATTGCCCCGTGTTGATCACCGACCTGCGGACCGCGGAGATGATCAAGTACGCCTCCAACGCTTTCCTCGCAACCAAGATCTCGTTCATCAACGAGATAGCTTCCATCTGTGAGAAGCTGGGTGCCGACGTGAAGATGGTGTCACAGGGTATGGGTCTGGACAAGAGGATTGGGTCGGCCTTCCTCGATGCCGGCTTGGGTTTCGGAGGCTCCTGCTTCCCCAAGGATGTGAGGGCGCTCACTCATATGGCGGCCATCAATGGCTGCCATCCACAACTGCTACGAACGGTGCTGGAGATCAACAGGGATGCTCGGCGTGCGGTCATCCAGAAGGCAAGGGATGCCATGGGAGGGCTTCAGGACCGCACAATAGGCATCTTGGGTTTGGCCTTCAAGCCGAACACGGACGATCTTCGCGAGGCTCCTGCCCTGGAGATCATTCACCTGCTCCAGAGTGAGGGGGCCACCGTGAAGGCCTACGATCCGGTGGCGTTGGAATCGGCGCAGCGTGCCAATCCCGAGACGATTTTCTGCAAGGATCCATACGAGGTGGCCGAAGGTGTCGATTGCCTGATCCTGGTGACCGAGTGGAACGAGTTCAAGCATCTGGATATGCGCCGAATAAAGGATCTGATGGCCAATCCACTGCTGATCGACGGCCGAAACATATGGGACCCTTCGGAGATGGGAGCCCTTGGCTTCACCTACTTGGGCGTGGGACGTCCGCAGGCGTCCGATCATGAGGGGGTCTTCTATCCGGTCAGCTTGAAGCTTACCAAGAGTCCCGCGATGTAGCTTAAGTGGGGGGGCGGAGCCGGACCGTGGGGTGACTCCTTCAAGGACCCCATGGTTGCCCAAATGGCAGGGGTTTTCCTTCAGTTTCTCGGGCCACGGATGGTGGCAGGAAGGGGCCCCTGCCCAGTTATTTCGGTGAGAGGACAGGCCCCGGTTGGCAGACTTGAATCAGCTGAACTTCTTGGACGAGGGTGATACTGCCGCCAGTCCTATCCGGCGGCAGTATCTCGACATAAAGCGCAGGCATCCTGACGCCATCTTGCTGTTCCGGCTAGGGGACTTCTACGAGACCTTCGACGACGATGCCCACCTGGTGTCGGCGGAGTTGGAGATTGCCCTCACCGGGCGCGACATGGGGCGAGGGGAAAGAGTGCCGCTGGCGGGCATTCCCTACCATGCGGCTGAGGCCTACATTGGTCGGCTGTTGGCGAGAGGACATAAGGTGGCGCTGGCCGAACAGCTGGGTACTCCCGGAAGAGGACTGATGGCTCGGGAAGTTGTGAGGGTCATCACTCCCGGGACTATCATTGAGGACTCCATGCTGCCGGCGCGGTCCAACAACTATCTGGTCTCAATTGTAGCCGCACCGGATGGGGTCGGACTCTCTATGGTCGATATAAGCACCGGCGAGTTCCTGGCCACGGAGATTCGTGGGCAGCAGTGGCAGATGACGTTGGCCGCCGAGCTCGAACGGTCGCGTCCGGCAGAGTGCCTCCTACCACGGTCGCTCGCCGAGGATCCCGCGATATTGCGGGTTCTGCCTCCTGGTAGCTGTGTGACCCCTCGCGAAGATGTAACCTTTGCCCTGCCGGCCTGCGATCGGCAGCTGAGGGACCACTTCGGGGTTGCTACCCTTGACGGTTTCGGCCTGACAGCAGCACCCGTGGCGACGCGAGCCGCGGGCAGCCTGCTCTCTTATCTCCGCGAGACGCAGCCGGCTTCGCTTGGAGAACTTGAGACCATACACCTCTACAGCCTGGACCGCTACATGAAGTTGGACGCTGCGGCTCGGCAGCATCTCGAGCTAACGGCCAATGCGGTGACAGGGGCTGTGGAGGGCTCCTTGTTGGGAGTGCTGGACAGGACCCGCACGGCTATGGGCGGGCGACTCATCCGCCGGTGGATCGGGCAGCCGCTGCTGGAACTGTCGGACATCGAGGCCCGTCTGGATGGCGTGGAGGAACTTGTCAGTTCTCCCCTCGGACGGGCTGAGATGGCGGAGGCACTGTCGAACGTGGGGGACTTGGAGCGGTTGGCCTCGAGGGCCGCTCAACTCAGTCTGGCTCCCCGAGACTGCCTGTCCATGGCTCGATCGTTGCGCATGGTTCCGGAGCTATCGCGGGTCATGGAGCGATGGTTGCCGAAGCTGCTTCGTGCTGATGGGGTATTGTTGGATCCCTGCCCGGAGGTGGTAGAGGGCATAGAATCGACCATTGCCGGCGAGCCCGCCGCAACGGTGGGCCAGGGGGTGATCCGGCAGGGAAGATCGTCGGAACTGGACGAGCTTCGCTCCATAACCGGCGACACCAAGCAGTGGATAGCGGGGTTGGAGCGATCGGAGCGGGAGCGCACCGGCGTTCGATCACTGAAGATCGGCTACAACAAGGTTTTCGGCTACTACATCGAGGTGACCCGGCCGAATCTTGAGACGCCCGCCGACGAGTACGCAAGAATGAAGACCGGGGCGTCCACCGTGGCGGAGTTGCTGGAGGCGCTGGGATACCAGCGAAAGCAGACCCTGGCCAACGCCGAGCGCTTCGTCACTTCGCAGCTGAAAGAGCAGGAGATGCGACTCAACAGCGCCCAGGAGGAGATAGAGGCGTTGGAGAAGCAGATCTACTCCGAGCTGCTGGCCGAGCTTTCGGGCATGGCCGCGAGAGTCCGGAGGACGGCCCAGGTGATGGCGCGACTGGACGGTCTGCTGTCACTTGCCGAGGCTGCCGTGTCCGGACGGTATGTGCGGCCCACGGTGGACGACAGCTCGGTTATCTCCCTGCGGGCTGGCAGACACCCTGTTGTCGAACGCTTGATGCCCGCTGGAGAGTACGTGCCCAACGACTGTGAATTGGATGGCGATGGAGCGCAGATAGTGGTCCTTACCGGTCCCAACATGGCCGGGAAGTCCACCTACGTCCTGGGCATCGCACTGATCGCCTTGATGGCTCAGATGGGCAGCTTCGTGCCCGCGGATCAAGCCCGAATTGGCCTCGTGGACAGGATATTCACCCGTGTTGGAGCCCAGCACGATGTATCGGCAGGAAAGAGCACCTTTCTGGTGGAGATGGCCGAGACCGCCAACGTCCTGCACAACGCCACTCCCCGGAGCCTTGTGGTTCTGGACGAGGTGGGTCGCGGCACCAGCACCTACGATGGGATGGCCATCGCCAGGGCTGTTATAGAGCAGCTACACGAGGAGCCGTCGCTTCGATGCAAGACCCTGTTCGCGACCCACTATCATGAATGGACGGAGTTGGCGGGGGTGCTGCCCCGCGTTAGCAATTTCCGGATGGATGTCCTGGAAGAGGGCGACCGAGTACTGTTTCTGCACCGGGTTGTGCCCGGGGGAGCCGATCGTAGCTACGGGATCCACGTGGCTCAGTT
>JAJYNT010000487.1 GCA_021786215.1 Chloroflexota bacterium
TGGTAAGGGCCAACATCAACGACCTGCTCGACCGCGCGGAAGACCCCGAGAAGATGATCAAGCAGTACATCCTGGACATGCAGAACCAGCTGATGCAGGTGAAGACCCAGGTGGCCGCCTCCATCGCCGACGAGCAGAAGCTGTATCAGCACTATCTGCAGAATCAGGAGGAGGCAGACGACTGGCAGAAGAAGGCCGAGCTGGCGGTAACCAAAGGCGAGGACGACCTAGCCAAGCAGGCCCTCCAACGGCACAACAGTTATCAGAGCACCGCGGATGGCTACAAGTCCCAGTACGAGGAGCAGAAGCAGCAGGTCGAGGTACTCAAGGGCGCGCTGGAGAAGCTGGAGGCCAAGCTCGACGAGGCCGAGCGGAAGAAGGACCTGCTGATTGCCCGCAGCCGGAGGGCCGAGGCGGAGCAGAGGATCCACGACACCATGGCCGGCATCGGCAAGGCGAGCGCGCTGGATGGCTTCGAGCGGATGGAGGAAAAGGTAGAGGATAAGGAGGCCAGGGCGAAGGCCGCGGCCGAGCTGGACACCGACACTCTGGAGGACAAGTTCGCCGCCCTGGAGAAGAGCAGCGACGTGGATCAGCAGCTCGATGAGCTGAAAGCGAAGCTGAAGAAGCCAGAGCAGGGTGCATAGGCAGGGCGCCGGGTTTCGGGCGCAAGGACATTAGATGGGAGGTGGTGGCTGGGTGTCCACCACCCCCTTTTCATTTGCTTGCGGGGGCCTCGATTCGTCACCAGCGCTCTACAGAGCTGGAGCGCCGTCCCGGGTGCCGCGCACATTTCAGGGCGAAGCCTGGCGAAGGTCCGTAGGAGCTGGCTCCTGCCAGCGATACCGCAGGCTACCGAACCTCCGTCACCAGCTCTGTCGCCAGCGGGAGCTGGCTCCTACGCATGCCCCGCTCCCGGAACCCTGCGCCACACCCCGCCGTCCCAATACGCGGGTGCGGACATGCGTTGATGTGATAGACTCACGCAAGATGATCGGTATCGTCGCTCCGGGAATGGACGTTGCGCAAAGTGGACAATTCCGGAGATAGATGTCGTTGCGATTGGACAGGTGGCCTTGAGAACTATCATCGTGGTGCCCACCTACAACGAGCGTGAGAACCTCCCGGAGCTGATCCGGCGGCTGGAACCGCTCAACCTGGGTCTCCATCTCCTGATAGTGGATGACAACTCCCCCGACGGGACCGGTGATCTCGCCGAGGAGCTGGCTGCCGAGCGGCCCTGGCTGCAGGTGCTCCATCGACCCGGCAAGACTGGGCTGGGCACCGCCTACCTGCAGGGCTTTCGCACGGCCCTGAGGCAGGGTTACGAGGCAATCGGCGAGATGGATGCGGACCTCTCCCACAATCCTGACTACCTTCCGGCAATGCTGCAGGCCCTGGAGGAAGCCGACCTGGTGCTCGGCTCGCGCTACGCCCGGGGAGGGGGCACACTGAACTGGGGCCTCTTTCGGCGGATAGTCAGCCGGGGCGGAAGCCTTTACTCCCAGTTGATGTTAGGGGTGAGCGTCCACGACCTGACCGGTGGCTTCAAACTGTTCCGGCGCGAGCTGCTGGAGGGTCTGGATCTTGACACGATCCGCTCAAACGGTTATTCCTTCCAGATCGAGATGACCTATCGAGCCCTCCGCCGCGGCTTCAGGGTCGTGGAGGTGCCCATAATCTTCGAGGATCGAAGGGTGGGGAAGTCCAAACTCTCCCGTCAGGTGGTCATCGAGGCGATGCTGATGGTTCCCAGGTTGAGGCTGGGCGGCTAGGAGTCTTACATGCGCTGCGCCTCGAACCCGCGGGGGTCTTTTCTTTTCCTTTGCCTCGCGCTCCTGGTGGCTACCCTCGTAGGGGTCCGTCCCGCCACGGCATCAGCGGAAACGCTGCCCCACTACGACATCCGGCTGTCGCTGAACTTCTCCACGGCTACCCTGGACGCAGTGCAGAAGACGACGCTGCGAAACAACACCGGGGTTGAGCTATCGGAGCTGGTGTTCCAGGTAACGCCGGCCTACTTCAAAGCCTTCTCCCTCCATTCGGCCGCTGTCGACGGGAAGAACGTTTCCGCCTCCATGGACGGAACGGTGCTTACCCTGAAGCTGAACTCCCCCCTCGGCGCGGGCACCTCCACGGAGGTCGAGCTTCGATACACCGTGAAGGTCCCCGGTGTGGGAGGACGGTTCGGCCGTGGCAACGGCGTCATCGCCCTGGGCAACTGGTTCCCCGTGCTATCGGCGTACAGCAACGGATGGGACCGTCACCAGTATGTCGACGTGGGGGACGCCTTCTACACCGAGGTAGCGAACTTCGACGTGACCGTCGACAGCGACGTTCCGGTTGTCATAGCGGCGAGCGGGTCCTCTACCACACAGGAGGGTACCCACCACAGCTTCCACGCCGAGGGGCTCAGGGACTTCGCCATGGCCATATCGGACAGATACCAAACGCGCAGCCAAGAGGTGGACGGCATTCAGGTCACAGCCTACGCACCCAGCGCGGCGCACGCGGCGATCTATCTCTCCGAGGCCGTCAAGACCCTCCACTGGTACTCCACCCATCTGGTACCCTACCCGTATACAACCTTCAGCGTCGCCGAGGTTTCCTCCGCGAGCAACCTGCCAACCGCCCAGGAGTATCCCGCGCTGATCATGGTTTACCCGGCTCTGGGGGCGGATGGTGGCGGGACCGGCTCCTACTCCGAGTACACGGTAGCTCACGAGGTGGCGCACCAGTGGTTCTACTCCCTGGTGGGTGACGACCAGATTCACGATCCCTGGCTGGACGAGGCGATCGCATCCTACATGGACCTGCTCTACTACAGGGATCAGGCCCCTCGATTCTTCGACTACTACATGGGCAGGACCGTATCGGGTTACCAGGCGAGGGTCGCCGCCGGCACCGACCTTCCGGTCAACACCACCATCTACGACTATCCCAACGACCTGCCCTACTTCGACATCGTCTATCGCAAGGGGACGATTTTCCTGGACAAGCTGCGGACGCTGATGGGAGAAGAGCAGTTCCTGAGCCTGATGCGGGACTACATTCGGACCTACGCCAACAAGGTGGCCTTTCCCAGGGCATTCCTGGATATGGCCTACACGAGGGCCGGTCCGGCTCTACCGCCGCTGATCGCCCAGTACTTCAGTTACGGGGCCTTCGCCGGTGGGAAGGGCTATCAGCTGCAGGTCTCATGGCCGAACAAGCTCACCTCATCGGGATCGGCCACCCTCAGCTACCAGGCCAGCTTCCCGGTGGCAGACGTGAAGGTCTGGCTGGACAACCGGCTGCTGTATCATGGGACCGGGGGCCACCCCGTGAAGCTCTCCCTAACGGGGGTTGAGGAGGGGGAGTACGTCCTTAGGCTGGATCTGCTGAACAATCAGGGCGCCCTGTACCAGCGAGGAGAGCGCGCGAAGGTGGGTCCGCGTCCGGTGGCTACACCCACACCATCCGCATCGAAGGAGATGGAGACAGGAAGCGCGCTCGCTCAGAGAGAGAACAAAGCAGGAAGTTCCGCCGCTCAGGATGTGAATGGGCTCAACCCTACCCCTCACCCTGTGAACACGCCGGGGGGCACGTTCACGCCTCCCCCAAGGGGCGAGGGGCATAATTCCCTCTCCCTTTGGGAGAGGGTCAGGGTGAGGGTATTAAGCCTCCTCGACGATGCGATAAGAGGTCTCAATCTTCGCCGTCTTCCCTAGCATGGCGGACGCGGAGCAGTATTTCTCCTCGGAGAGCTGGATGGCTCGCTTCAGGGCGTCCTCGGACAGGTTGCGGCCGCGAACGATGTACTCGACCCGGATGTGGGTGTACACCTTGGGGTCTTGCTCGGCCCTATCACCGTTGACCACCACGTCGAAGCCCGTGACATCCTGTCGCGATTTCCTCATGATGGAGATGACGTCGAGACCCGTGCAGCCAGCCAGGCCGGCCAGCAATAGCTCCATCGGGCGGGCCCCGCGGCCCTCGCCGCCCTGATCCGGCGACGCATCGATCTCAAGCCTGTATCCCGATCCCACACTGACGTCAAAGTGCATGCCCCCGGTCAGGGTTGCCTTGGCTTCCATGACGACGAGACCTCCAAGTCCAATTCGCAGCAGAGGCGACCCTTGGGTCGCCCCCCGTCACAAGGTGTTCCGTTTGCCGCTGGCCGGCCGATAGCTAGCCGACCAGCTGGGCGTCCCGGCTCTCGACTTCCCCTTCGTCCACCAGCGATTCGATGTAGTGCTGAGCGGCGAGAGCGGCGGTGGTGCCGTCGCCGACGGCGGTGGTGACCTGTCGGGTCAGCTGCGACCGGACGTCACCCGCGGCAAAGATCCCCTTGAGAGAGGTCTCCATGTGAGCATCGGTCACCAGATGGCCCTGCTTGTCGCGCTCCACGGGCCCGTGGAACATCTCGGTGTTGGGCACGAAGCCGACGAAGACGAAGACACCGCCGACCTCCAGCTTCTCGGGCTGCCCGTTGTGCAACAGCGACAGGGACTCCACCTGATCGCTGCCATTGATCTGCTCCACCGTCGCGTTCAGGATGAACTCCATCTTCGGGTTGTTTCTGGCCTTCTCCTGGAGATCCGGGGCTGCCCGGAGCTCGGACCTGCGGTGGATAAGGTACACCTTGCTGGCGAAGCGAGTGAGGTACATTCCCTCCTCAACCGCAGCGTCGCCACCTCCTACCACAGCGATTACCTGGTTCTGAAAGAAAGCGCCATCGCAAACCGCGCAGTAGGAGACACCTCGCCCGGCGAACTCCTCCTCACCCGGAATCCCCAGCTTTCGAGGCTCGCCTCCGGCGGTCACGATGACTGCCTTGGCCAGGTACTCCTTTCCATCGGAGGTGTGGACGACCTTACGGTTACCATGAGGTCTGATGGTGGTCGCCTCTTCCATCACTATCTTGAGGCCGAACTTCTTGGCCTGCTTCTCCATCCGCTCGGCCAGATCCGGGCCGGAGATGCTCTCGAACCCGGGATAGTCCTCGATCTTCTCGGTGTTGAGCATCTGGCCTCCCGGCCACTTCCTCTCCAGCAATACTGCCTTCATCTTGGCTCTAGCTGAATAGAGGCCAGCGGTAAGGCCAGCGGGTCCACCCCCGATGATTACCACATCGTACTCTTCCATAAAGACAATAACCTCCCGCACCACGGCATTCCCGTGGGCACATTCTATAACACCGAGATTTCTCGGACTAGTCGTTCGCCGGACACCGAGACCTGGAGCTAATGGTCCAGGCCGATGGGCACGAAGGCTCGCTGGAGCTCAGTTCACCAGCTTGATGGCCTTGGCGGGGCAGTTGTCCACGCACTTCGAGCAGGCCCGGCAGCGGGACCAGTCCAGGAGAGGCATCTCGTGTGGCTCATCCTGGTATATGGCCCGCACGGCGCAGAGCCGCCGAACGGAACAGACTCCCTCCGGACAGAGGTCCGGATTGCATCGATCGGGGTCCAGCAGCGCCTTAGACATCGCCGCTACCCTTCTCCTTGAGCTCCGCACGCAGACTTGCTATCTCGTCCTCCAGATCCTCTATCTCCAGCAGCATGGCAGGACGCACCGAATGCGCCGGCATGCGGCTCTTGAGATCGGCCAGCTTGGCCTTCAACTGCTGGAGTCGTTCGTTATCGTCCATGCTATACTACTCTCCGATCATCGGCTTTCGGCCTAAAGCCATCAGCGGCAGTTAGAGCCAGTAGAGAGGAGTGAGTCTCATACTCAGGCCTCGAACCAACCCCGATCGAGAACGAGGGGTTGAGGGCCGGCCGTCGACGCCTTGACGGATATACCCCCCTACCGTATATTACGATACTGTCGAGAGTTGATCCTGTCAACTCCTTGGAGGCTGTGGTGGAAGCAAGCATCGATAGAGTCCTGCGGGAGGCCAAGACCATCGCCGTGGTCGGCCTCTCCCCGAAGCCAGAACGAGCCAGTTTCGTCGTCGCCAGCTACCTGCAGCAACATGGCTACCATATCATACCGGTGAACCCCACGGTGGACCAGGTGCTGGGCCAGAAATCTTACCCCGATTTGACCTCGGTACCGGAGAGGATCGATGTGGTAGACATCTTTCGGCGATCCGAGGATGTCCCCCCGGTGGTCGATGAGGCGATCCGGGTGGGAGCAAAGGTGATCTGGATGCAGGAGGGCGTCATCAACGAAGCTGCCGCCACCAAGGCCCGACAGGCAGGCCTTGAGGTGATCATGGACAGATGCATGCTGAAAGAGCACCGGCGGATGTCCAATCCATTAAGATGAGGTAGATCGAATGGAGTCAAACGGCAACGCTACGAACGTCGTCAACGTCTTCGACGACGCCGCCAGCGCCCGCTTCTGCAGCAGCGGTTGAGGGCCACCACAATCTCAGGAAGAGATTACGCAAGTCGTCGCCTGGTATCTGAGCAGGGAGTACGGTAGCAGCGTAGAGGTGAACTACAACGACCTCTCGCGGGCAAGTGTGCGGCAGAGGTTCCCTCAGGTGATGGAGAGGCTGCAGAAGGGGGATATCATTCTTCCGGCCGTCTTCGTCGACGACGAGATGGTGAGTCTGGGCTACGTGGACTACTTCAGCGTGGCCAAGGCTATCGAGCGTTCTCGATCAAAGCAGCAGGCCACATCCTGAATCGGACAGGATAGGATAGGATACGGGTACCTCTATGGATGTGCTATTCGTGGCCGTGATGTTCATGGTCTTGGTGGCCCTGATGTCGAGGGCAGGGTGCGGCAGTGGAGGAGGGGGTTGAGGGATCTGAGGCTCCGCGGTGCGGGGCGAACGATCGCGTTGTGACCCTCCCAGTGTGGAAACAGGGCGAGGAGACCCGGTTGCTAAACCGGGCCCCCTCGCCCTTTGTGTGCCTTCAGGCGGCGAGACGGGGCTCTCGTGTCCAGATGGGAACAAATGGCTAGTAAAGACGCTCGCAAGTTTCGCCGAGAACTGCCGATACTAATAGGTGAAGACAATCACTCGTTGCGGAGAAGGAGATACAAGT
>JAJYNT010000238.1 GCA_021786215.1 Chloroflexota bacterium
GGCTTGGTCTCAGCCCAGTTTACTGGGCTTGGTCTTTTCAGCCCGAGGCTTGAGCCTCGGGCATGGCTCGCGAAAGTGCGTCCCACTTGATGGACGGACCACTTAGTGTACGGTAAGAGATGTTACACGGTTTCAAGAGGGTACTCCAGGGAACGATCATGCGGGTGCCTGACTCCAACTTGGTCGCCCTCAACCTCATCGCCATCCTGGTGCTCGTGGCTTTCCTAGCATTCCTATTGATCGACTCAAGGTTCCGGGTTGTCGCCTCGAGCATTCGGGCACAGCCGACTAGTACATATACGAGTGCCTTGACTGAGCCTACGGCGGCAGCGACTGCCAGCACTGTCGATCCCGTGTCGCCCGCATCGCTTCCATCCAGGCAGTTGGCTACACCTGTTCCCAACGAGGATCTCGTGGTTCCTTGGCGCCCGTTGGTCACCCTCTGCTTCGACGATACCCACAACACGGCCTACACCCTGGCTTACCCACTGCTGGAGCGCTACGGTTTGAAGGCCGGTGTTGTGGTGGTCAGTGACCTTGTAGGGCAGGGTTCCAGACTGTCCTGGGGGCAGATTATGGAACTCAATAGAGCTGGGTGGGACATAATCGACGGGACATTGTCCCATCCAGACACACCGACCATATCCGAGGCGCAGTTGAATGCGGAACTTCAGGTGAGTCAGGCCGTTATCGAGAGCCATGTCGGCATGGGCAGGGTGCGCGGATTGGTGTGGCCCTACAACGATGCTGGAGTGCAGCAGATGGCAGTGGCCCGCCGCTACTTCGATTGGGCGGCCAGCGGCGCGGACCCTCTGGATAGTGGCTTCCTGCTTCGCCATGGGCTGCGCACCTCGCAGCCCACGTGGCCTTACAGGATCTGGGGTGGAGTGGCGGACGCAGAGAACGACAAGAATGGAGATATCACCCAGCAGATCCACCAGGTGGTGGATAGCCCTATGGCCTGGTTCATGGATTTTGAGCGAGTAGAGCCGTTTGGTGCAACGGGACTGAACATCGACATCGCTGACGTGCAGAAGTTGATCGAGTATCTGATTGCTAACGATGCCGTCATCGTCAAGCCGAGCGACTTCTATCGGATCCTGCGATACGGAAAACCCCAGTATCTCCAAACCGGCTTCGAGTTGATTCGGGATCGACAGCTGACGCGAGAGAGTGCGATGCCCGGTGTGCCTTCATCGTTCGAGGTTGCGTCGGGCACGCCGAAGTGGTTCGGGACAGGTGGGCCTAGCAATTCGGGATATCTGCAAGTTACCGACCAGTCGGTATTCCAGACTGTGAAACTACCTGTGCTAGCGGGAGGAAGCTATCATTTCTCTTTCCAGCAGAGGGCCGACTCCTCCGTTTCTCCAGAGACCCTGGTGAGGGTCGATCTTCTCGACATCTCCTCGCGAGTTATCAGAGTCCTGACATTCAAAGTGCCCATACAGCGGAGGCAGTGGGGGCAGGCGAGCGTCGATTTCGACGTGCCACAGGGGATCGATGAGGTGCGTTTGCAGGTTGCTTCATCGGACTCCGGCACAATTTCGACCGCCCAGTGGAGCCTGATCGGGAGATAGCCTTGCAGGAACGTTGGCGAGCGATCGAATGGCACCTACTGTGAGCGAGGCGAGGCTACCGGATGTTCTCGATGGTTCGCCGCAGGCGGACAACGTTCCGTGGACTTTCTGGAAGCTGGTGGGCGACCAGATGGTTGAGGGCGACTGGCTGGTCGCTGGCCAAAGAGCTCTCAGTTGCCTGGAGAGCCTGGCTCTGTTGGATAGGGAAGTGTCCCCGCTGAAAATCGCCTCCGCCATCCTGTCCGAGGGCCAGTTTGGACCCGACCACTGGCGATTGAGCCGAGCTAAGCGCCTCTATTATGGGGTTAGGGCTGTCTTGCCCGTCAGGGCTCGCGCGATCCTGCGGCAACTGTTTGTGGCCAGGCGGAAGGACGAACCGCTTTTGCACTGGTCCATCGAGGATCGCTACGTCGTGTACCAGTTCGAGATGGTCAGACATCTTCTCGCGAGCAGGGGGCTGGACTCCGCTCGGTACATTCACTTCTGGCCGAATGAGAAGCGGTTTGCCCTCGTGCTGACACACGACGTCGAAACGCTCCGTGGGCAGCAGTTCGTGCGGGAGGTCGCCGGTCTGGAGGAGAGTCTCGGTTTCCGATCATCCTTCAACTTCGTCCCGGAGCTCTATCCCGTGGACACCGGCCTCCTCAGCGAGCTTCGGGAGCGTGGCTTCGAAGTCGGAGTGCACGGCCTGAAGCACGACGGCAGGCTGTTTTCTTCCCGAGCGACCTTCGAGAAGCGTGCCCATCGCATCAACCGCTATCTGGACGAGTGGGGCGCAGTTGGCTTTCGGTCACCGATGACCCATCGTAACCCGGAGTGGATGCAGTCGTTGGAGATCGAGTACGATAGTTCGTTCTTCGACACCGACCCCTTCGAGCCGATACCCGGTGGGACGATGAGTATCTGGCCATTCATGATGGGGCGTTTCGTCGAACTGCCATATACCCTGGTCCAGGATCATACCCTGACGATTACACTCGGGGAGACAACACCAAGGTTGTGGCTGGAGAAGGTGGAGTTCATCAGACGGCATAGTGGCATGGCTTTGTCCTTGACCCATCCGGACTATCTATGCGAACCTAATCGACTGGCGGTGTATGGGCAGTTCCTGCGAGCCATGCGGGAGCAAAACGACTACTGGCATGCGCTTCCCAGGGAGGTCGCTCGCTGGTGGCGAGCGCGTGCCAGTGCAGAGTCGCCAGCCGATTTGCCTCGGGGAACAATCGGGGAAATCCGGCTGACCGATGGTGGGATAGAATTGCTTCCCGTGAGCGTGGCTGCACATAGGATGCCGGCCGGGAGCGCCGATTAAGTTAGCGGTACCCAGATTCTTCGCCTGGACCGCTAGCCGCTGACACGAATTGTCATGCGGGGACAGCAAAGCATCTCTCCGCGAATGCAGGAGATCCTTCGCTGTCGCTCGGGATAACAGCTGGCGCCGTCTGCATGGCGGCGCGGTAGCTCCCTGGACAACCGGACTGCCAGGTTGTTGATCCCCTTCGAAGACCTCGTCTGCTATTCAAAGGACTGAAAGATGTCGAGCCCAGCAATTGCTGTTCCTGTCATCCTGGTGGATGTTGAAGACCGTGGCTACCTGCGCTTGAAGAGGGCGATGGACGTGGTGCTGAGCGCCGCAGCCCTGCTGATCCTATCTCCGGTTCTGCTGGTCCTGGCGATCCTCATCAAACTCCACTCGCCCGGTCCCGTGATCTTCCGGCAGGCTCGCGTCGGCAAGGATGGGAGACCCTTCACCTTTCTCAAGTTTCGCTCCATGCGCCACAACGCGGACGTCTCTATCCATCGGGACCACGTGGCGGCGCTGATCGCCGGCCACGATCGGGCTCCTGCCAGCGGTAAGAGCGCGAAGCTGGAGCGGGATCCTCGGATCACCGGACTCGGGCGCGTACTTCGCAAGACCAGCGTCGACGAGCTTCCGCAGTTGATAAATGTGTTGCGGGGAGATATGAGCCTCGTGGGACCCCGGCCGCCCATTCCCTACGAGGTCGAGCTTTATCAGGAATGGCACAAGCAGCGGCTGAAGGTGTTGCCGGGCATCACCGGCTGGTGGCAGGTGAAAGGGCGGAACCTGGTGAGCTTCGATGACGCGGTCGCGATGGACCTCCACTACATCGAGCACCGATCACTGGGATTGGACCTCAAGATCCTGCTGATGACCCCGTTCGCGGTGTTCAAGGGCAAGGGTGCCGGATAGCGGGAGGAACCGAGAGATATGATTAAGGTAGGCGTTGTTGGCTGCGGCTACTGGGGGCCAAAGTTGGCCCGCAACTTCCATTCGCTTCCGGATTCCACCCTCGAATGGGTGTGCGACTTCCGACAGGACAGGCTGGACCACATCAAGAGCCTCTATCCGGGTGTCCGGACCACCTCCAGCTATGAGGCTCTGCTGGAATCGGATATAGATGCAGTGGTGCTGGCAACGCCGGTGTCGACTCACTGCGTCCTTGGGTTGAGAGCGCTGCGGGCAGGGAAGCACCTGATGGTGGAAAAGCCCCTGGCGGCCAGCGTGGCAGAGGCCGAACAACTCGACGAAGAGGCGGACCGCCGACGGCTGGTGGTGATGGTCGGGCATACTTTCGTCTACAATCCAGCGGTGGAGGTCGTGAAGGAGATCATCGCCAGAGGTGAGTTGGGGGAGATCTACTATGTCAACGGCATCAGGGTCAACCTGGGACTCTTCCAACCCGATATCAACGTGCTGTGGGACCTGGCTCCTCACGATGTCTCCATTCTCCTGTACATCTTGGGGCAGGAGCCCAACGCGGTTAGCGCACGCGGCGGCGTCTTCGTGCAGCGGGATCGGGGCATCCACGATGTGGCTCACGTCAGCCTCCGTTTCCCCAACCAGGTGCTTGCGGATGTCCGCGTTAGCTGGCTGGATCCCGTCAAGGTCCGGCGCTACACCGTCGTCGGCGGCAAGAAGATGCTGTTGTACGACGACATTGCGCCCCAGGATAAGGTGGTGATCTTCGACAAACGGGTGGAGATCCCCCCCTACTCCGACACGGAGCCGGAATTCCGTGCCTCCTACTATGATGGCGACGGCGTGCCGGTCCCGATAGAGTGGACGGAGCCTTTGCAGAAGGAGTGCTCGCAGTTCCTGGCCACCATCCGGGACCACGAGCTGTCCAGGAGCGACGCCAAGGCGGGGCTGGAGGTGGTGCGCATCCTGGAGGCCGCGGACAGGTCGCTGCACAATGGCGGATCCTGGGAGAAGCTGCGATGAACGATGGGGATGGGATCCGTATCGCTCCGGACGTCAAGCTGGGCAGGGGCGTGCGGCTCCACGCCTTCGTCAATCTGTACGGCTGCGAGATCGGCGACGAGACCAGGATCGGGACCTTCGTTGAGATCCAGAAGGGCGCCAGGGTTGGTAGCCGCGTCAAGGTGTCCAGCCACAGCTTTATCTGCGAGGGTGTGACCATCGAGGACGAGGTGTTCATCGGTCACGGGGTCATGTTCACCAACGACCGATACCCGCGCGCCACCGACGATAATGGTGAGTTGCAGACGGACTCGGACTGGGAGATGCTTCCCACCACCGTCAGGCGCCATGCCTCCGTTGGTAGCAACGCCACCATACTGTGCGGAATCACCATCGGTGAAGGGGCCGTCGTTGGCGCCGGCAGTGTTGTGACCAGGGACGTTGCCCCGTACACTGTCGTGGCCGGGAACCCGGCCAGGGTTCTACGGTCCATTCCATTGGAGATCGAGGTGGAGCACTGAACCGGCCTTCCCTCGAGGTCGACTCGACTCTCGCCAGAGGGCACGGGCCGGACCTGCTGTCCTCTGTGAGAGCCGTCTGCCGACGCATCATAACGGCGGAACTGCCCCTGTTGCTTCTGGTTTCCCCCGCTCTTCTCTTTCCTCGTGGCCCCCTGCCGCTCGCCGGCCTGGTGGCGATTCTGGTCCTCTGGTTGGCCAGGTTGGTCGGCTATCGGCGTGTCACCCTGGCCACTCCACTGGATTTCCCGATGCTGATACTGCTGGCCATGAGCCTGCAGGCCCTCTACCCCTCCACCGACCTGACACTCAGCATGCCCAAGCTGTACGGGATCGTGCTCGGGGTGGCCGTCTACTATGCAGTGGTAAACCAGGTCACCAATCCCAGGAGATGGTGGATAGGAGTCTATGCCCTCTTACCGGCTGCTCTGGGTGTGGCCGCCGTCGGGTTGGTAAGCACCGACTGGATCACAGACAAGTTGCCTCACGGCGCGGCGCTGTATGCCCACATCCCGCGACTTGTCCAGTCGGTGCAAAGCTCCTCTGGTCCCATCGCGGGGATCCAACCGAACGAACTGGGCGGTACCCTGGCGTTCCTGCTGCCCGTGGCAGTGGGGGTGGTGTTGTGGAGCGTGGGGCGCAGACGGGGAGACGGGGAGACGGGGAGAGGGGGAGAACTCAGAACCCAGAACTCAGAACCTTCAGCCCTCACCCCGACCCTCTCCCAAAGGGAGAGGGAGAGCACTCAGCGCTTAGCACACAGCACTCGTCTCCCCATCCTGGCTGGCATGACCTTGCTTGTGGCGGGGCCGGTGCTGATCCTAACGCAGTCTCGAAGCAGCCTGCTCGGCTTCGCTGTTGCCGTGGCTCTTCTGGTGGGGCTTCGCTGGCGGCGCCTGGGCTTTATGATCCTGGCCGCGGTCGCGGTGGGGGGGGCTGTCGGCGCCGTCGCGGGACGGGAAGTGATCACTCGCTGGGTGCTGCAGATCGACTACGTGGGCGACGTGTCGTCGAAGTTCGCCGGACGCGAGGAGATCTGGAGCCGCGCCATCTACATGATCCAGGACTTCCCCTTCACGGGTGTGGGGTTGAATACCTTCCCGAAGGTGTTGATGAGCCTCTATCCTTCTGCTTCTATAGGCTCCGCTGCCGACGTCCCCCACGCCCACAATATCTACCTGCAGGCCGCCGTGGATCTTGGACTGGCCGGGTTGATGGCCTTTGTGGGGATATGTCTCATGACGTTGTGGCTGGCTGTTCGGACCTACCGACGCGCCGATGGGCCGGCGAGGGGCGCCATAGCCGGCCTGGGCGCTGGGTTCCTGGCCTACATGGTATATGGGCTGACGGATGCCATCACCCTGGGAGCGAAGCCGCTCGTCCTGCTATGGGTGATGGTGGGGTTGATCGTCGCCGGCAACAGGTTGCTGAACGACGGGGAGACGGGGCGAACTCAAAACCTTCAGCCCTCACCCCGACCCTCTCCCAAGGGGAGAGGGAGCACTCAGCACGCAGCACTCAGCACTCAGCACTCAGAACCCAGAACCCAGAACGGACGCCCAGCCCCCGGCACTCGACTCCGCTTCGTGGTCGTCGAGGCAGGGAAGACGCTGTGGGTACTGTACTGGACGGTGACAGTCTTGTTCGCTGTC
>JAJYNT010000246.1 GCA_021786215.1 Chloroflexota bacterium
ATCTGCCATCGTGGACGGCCAGCAGATGGTCCGCGCCGGTGTCGGAGATGCCGTAGCCCAACCCAACGCCCGGCTTGCCCCGGGGCTCGTGCATCGGGAGTTCCTGTCCCTTCACCTGGATGGCGAAGCGCTCGGCGCCCCGGCCGATCCGCTGGGCGGCACGGGCGCTTCCCTCTGCCAGCAGATCTCCGAAACCCTCCCGACGAGCGATCTTCTCCACCAGGGTGAGCAGCGCCTGGCTGTTGCCGAAGCGGAGGTCGATCCCCTCGGTGTCGGCCTGGGTCAGGAGACCGTTCTCGTAGCACTCCATGGCGAAGGAGATGGTAACCCCTGTGGAGATGGTGTCCAGGCCGTAACGGTTGCACATCTCGTTGGCCTTGGCGATTACCCGTAGGTCGCTGATCCCGCAGCCGGAGCCGAAGGCTCCCAGGGTTTCGTACTCGGGCCCACCATAACGGGTATCGGTTGCGTACTCACCGTCGACCTTCGACTCTCGTTTGCAGCGGATAGGACAGCTGAAACAGCCCTTGGCGCTGGTGAAGATCTCCTCCTTGTAGGCATCCCAACCGATGGAGTTGGCGCCCTCGAAGGTGCCGTAGCGGAAGTTACGGGTGGGAAGGATTCCTGAAGCCTGAAGCCCGCTCAGCAGTCCCACCGTACCCGTGTCGTATAGCGACTTGGTGGTGGGGTTCTTCTGGAGCTCCGCGGCGTACCAGCGGGCCAGTTCGTGGACCGCCGCCTGGTCAAACGGTCTGGGAGGGTTCTTGCCCCGCACGGCGATTGCCTTGAGCCTCTTTGAGCCCATCACCGCGCCCATGCCGGTGCGACCGTTCGCGTGCTTGCCTTCGTTGAGGACGCAGGCGTACCGCACCAGCTTCTCTCCGCCCTGGCCGATGCCGGCGACCCGAATCCGTTGGTCGTTCAACTCCTGCCGAATGGCATCCTGGGCATCGCCGGTGTCCATCCCCCACAGCCTTTGGGCGTCCCGTATCTCTACCTCGCCGTCGTGAATCCAGAGGTAGACGGGGCGTTCGGATTGTCCCCTGATGACGATGGCGTCGTATCCGGCGGATTTCAACTCTGGACCCCACCAACCGCCGGCTTCGGCTTCACCGTACCCACCGGTCAGGGGCGACCGGGCCGCGACGCTGTACCGGGGCATCGCGGGAAGATTGCTGCCGGTCATGGCGCCGGCGGCGAAGATCAGGAGGTTGTCAGGTCCGAGTGGATCTGCACCAGGGGCCTGCTCGTTCAGCAGGTAGTAGCTGGCAAAGCCCTTGCCACCCCAGTAGCGGCGGTAGAAAAGTTCGTCCGGCTCCTCGATCTTCCAGGTTCGATTCGTGAGGTCGACCTTCAGCACCTTGCCGTTGTATCCGTTTGGCATCTTCGCCTCCTATATAACAATCAGCGATCAGTTGGCAGCATCCTTCATCCACCACCACACAACGGGAACGCTTCCAGCAGATCGCCGTCCGATATCGGAGAATCGGTATCCGCTCTCTTGTCATTGATCATCAGCATGGAGAGGACGCCGAGAGGCAACCCCAGGGCCTCAAGTAGCTGTCCGGCCGTGGATTGCTCCTCCAACTCGATCCGAAAGAACCTGCTCTTGTCGGATCGATACAGGTTCAGTTCTCCGTGGAGTGTCACCGCAACTGATTTCACCCTGCGCTCCACTAGAGACCTTGATCGAGCCAATTACGGGATGGTGGACGTGTTTGACTGAGCGATTGTCAAGGGTGCAGCATAGACCGAGGGGCGCCCAACTGTCAACGTGGCTGAAGCGCCGCTTGCCGATCCCCTTCTCGATAGCCCTCCCGATTGAGTCGAACTGCCGCCGCATCAGGCTGCCGGTCCCAACGGGTACGATTCGCCTCCTTAACCCTTGACCTCGAGGTTCAGCAGCTCCTCGTACACCTTGACCACGGCCGCGGTATCCTCCTTGCCCAGACCCCTGGCCAGAGCCATCTCGTTCAAGAGCTGGGTGGCGCTAGAGAGCACCATGGGTACCCCCGCCTCCCTGGCCATCGCGAGAGCCAGGGCGTTGTCCTTGTGCAGCAGACCGATTCCAAAGAGTGGGGAGAAATCCCGGTTAAGCACCTTGGGACCCACCTCCTTGAAGAGGTTGCTCACCGTCGCCGCTCCGCTCTCGGTCACCAAGTCCACGAACACCTTGGGGGGCATCCCCACCTTGGCGCAGAGGGCCATCACCTCCACGGTCACCGAGTTGATGGCGCCAAACATCAGGTTGTTCAGCAGCTTGACGATGTTGCCGTGGCCCGAGGGCCCCACCAGCACCACCCTCCGGGCCAGCTTCTCGAGAACCGGTCTGGCCTTCGCCAAAGACTCCTCGTCGCCGCCCACCGGCAGGGTCCAGTTCCCACAGCCCTGAGGCCTGCCCAGCACCGGCGCGTCCAGGTATCCAACCCCCTTCTCTCGGGCGGCCGACGCCATCTTCCGCGTGCTGCCGGGGTCCACTGTGCTCAGATCCACGATCACCTGGCCGGCCTTGGCCGCGGCCAGCAGGCCGTCGGGACCGGCCACCACGGAGGCCACGTCCGCCGGCATCGGCAGCGACAGCAGCACGACGTCGGCGCCCTCGGCCACCCCTCTGGGCGAGCCAAGAACTTGCGCCCCTATCTCCGTCGCTCGGCGCTCCGCCGCCGAATCGATGTCCCGAGCCAGGACGGTGTGTCCGGCCCCCACCAGGGCGGTCGCCATCCGGCTGCCCATGGTTCCCACTCCGACAAGTCCAACCTTCATCGACTTTGAACTCCTTCCTCACTAGAAATACTGCAGCACCAGAGAGACTGCCAGGCTCCGGAAGCAGGCCTCAAGCGGAGCGGTCACGCAATCCGGCGGGCGAAACCACTGAGTCCAGGGAAGGATATGGCAGCATAATGTCATATCCTTCCCTGTCTAGGGCCAATGCTAGCTCCGGCACCATGGCCCGTCAATCACCCGACTTCATGATGTTGACAATGTACAGCGTACCGTTATAATCAGATCGTGAGCATAAGCGGGCACGCTACGCTCCCACACCGATTCTCATTTTTCATAGGGAGCTAGAGAACCCCCATGCCTACGGTAGCCACCAGAACTCGTGCTCCCCAGAAGCGCGACCGCGGGGCGACCCTCGCCAGGGCAGCCTTGGTGTTGAACGCCATCGCCTCCCATCCAACTGACCATGGGGTCACCCTGACGGAACTCAGCAAGGAACTGAAGCTTCACAAGAGCACCACCCACCGATTGCTGCTCGGCCTGGAGCAAATCGCCTTTGTCGAGCATTACGACAATGGCGAGCGCTATCGCCTCGGGATCAAGCTGGTGGAGTTGGCCGGCAGGTACCTGGACGACTCCAACCTGGTCGGCGAGGCCACCTCCATCCTTTACGACGCCATGCTGCAATGTGGGGAGACCATCCACATGGCTATCCTCGACGGCACCGATGTCGTCTACATCGCCAAGGTCGATGGCCAGCATTCCGTGCGCCTCCACTCCCGCATCGGTGATCGCCGACCGGCCGCTACGACATCCCTGGGCAAAGCCATCATGGCCTATAGGCCAATCTCTCAGGTCGAGAGCATTATCGCCGCTGGGCTCCCAGCTCGAACCCCTAAGTCCATCACAGTCCCGAACCTGCTGCGGGCGCGCCTGGAAGAGGTGCGCGCCAACGGCTACGCCGTGGACGACGAGGAGACCGCCTTGGGAGTGCGTTGCGTCGCGGCCCCTATCTTCAACTATTGCGGCGAGGTAATCGCCGGCGTGAGCATATCAGGCCCCACAATGCGCGTGCTAACCGAACGAGTCCCCGAGTTGGGAGACTTGGTGAAGACCACAGCCCTCAAGATCTCCCAACAAATGGGATACAGCTCCTCGAGCATGCTATGAACCTTGGGGGTTTGGCCGCTCGCGCGCCGAAATAACCGGTGGCGACCAAACACCCGCTTTCGGCTTCGTCACGAGGTTGTCGGGACAGTTCATAACAGGCTTTAGCTCAAGGCGCGCGAGAAGGCAGCCAGTCCCGCTCCCGGCTCCACGGGATAGCCGAGATCCTTCAGGGTAGACTCCAGGGCCATCAGCGTCGGTGCCAGCAACTCCCTGCCGGCCTGGACCCCTTGGTGGGAGATGCGGAACAGCTTGCCCTCGGCAGCCCCCCACATCGATCCGCTGAGGATTACCCCGTAGCCTTCCCGCATCCGCTTCAGGATGTCCTTCTCCGCTAGCCCGTTGGGAACCCTCACAGCAGTGATGGAGTCGGCTGCTAGGTCACGATCCGGGAAGAGGCTGAGTCCCATCGCCTCCACCGCCTGTCGGGTCGCCTCCGCGAAACGATGGTGGCGCTGCCACCGGGCCGGCATACCTTCTTCTACAGCCTGGCGGCACGCCTCCTGCAAGGCGAAGATCAGGTGGGTGCTGGGGATCACAGGGTACGGCCTGGGGGCCGGCCGGCCGAAAAAGAGCTTGCGCCAGCGCAGCAGGTCGAGTGCGTAGCTCTGGCACACCGTCTCGCGACTCTCCATGGCGTGATAGGCTTTCCGGCTAACGCCGATCAGGGAGAGGCCGACGATGGAGCCGATGGACTTGTTGCTGGAGGTCACGCACAGGTCGATCCCCATGCCGTCCATGTCGAACTCCAGGCTGCCAATAGAGGACATCCCGTCGACGAAACAGAGGGTATCGTACTCGGCACACAGCTTGGCTACCTCGGCTATCGGGTAGCGGGCCCCGGTCGAGCTTTCCGAATGGACTACCAGCGCCACCTTGTAGTGCTTCTTGGCCAACTCCTTCCGGAACAGATTCAGATCCAGGGGGCCGCCCCAGGGTTGCTCCAGCACGGTGGCCTCGGCCCCGGCTCGTCGCGCGATCTCCAGGGAGAAGCCACAGAAGGTACCGTTGCTGATGTGCAACGTGGGATCGCCCCGCTCGATGACGCTGCAGAGGGCAGCTTCCAGCCCTAAGCGGCCCGAGCCGGGCATGATGACGACGTCGGACCTGGTCATGAAGACGGAGCGCAACATCTCGATGGTCTCGTCGAGAGTGTTGAAGAACTCCATGCTTTGGTGGTTGACGGCGGGTCGATTCATTGCCGCGTACACGCGCGGGTCCACCGCAATGGGCCCTGGGGTCATGAGCAGCATCGCTTCTCCTCCTGCTGGATAAGGGCCAGCACCCTATGGTATGGAATGGGCGCGACCGACACCTCGACCAGGGTCAGGGGCGAGGGAGGTCCAGGGCTTCCAGCTGCCGCCGGAGACCAGCCAGTTCCTCCCCTACCAACGGCAACGTCGGGAAAACGGGAGGTCCCGCCTCAATGCCCAACAACTTCAGCGCAGCCTTCCAACCGGCAGGGAAGGTCCCGCGCCGGCAGGCAGCGACCAGCCGGATGACCTTGGCCTGCAGCCCTCTGGCCGTCTCCCAGTCCCCCCTGGCGCTGGCGGCCAGGATCCCCACGTCCAGGCTGGGGGCCACGTTCAGGGAGGCAGCCCAGGTTCCGTTAGCGCCGGACACTAGAGCGGCAACCAACTGGGTATCCGATCCGGTGAGGATGGCGAAGTCGCTGCCCGGGTCCCGGCGTTGGAGCAGCGCCAGCAGGTAGTCGAAGTCGCGGCTGCTGTCCTTGATTCCGACGATTCTGCCGTCTCTAGCTAGGCGAGCCGCCGTAGCCGGCTCGATGCGAACCTTGGTGAAGTGGGGGATATTGTACAGCACAATCGGCAGAGGAGTGCGTGCCGCCACATCCTCGTAGTAGCGAGCCACCTCCTCCTGAGTCGGCGGGTAGTAGAAGGGCGGGGACACCAGCACCAGCCCCAGTCCCAACTCCGCGAGGGCGTTGATCTGCTCGATGGCGGCCTCGGGGCTGCTGTCGGCGATGCCCGCGGCCACCAGCGTCCGCCCACGACAAAGCCCTACGGCCTCCCGGACCACTTGAAGGCGCAGCCGGGGCGACAGGCTGGCCGACTCCCCGGTAGAGCCCAGCACCGAAATGCCGTCGACACCCCCATTGATAACGTGATCCAACAGTCTGCCGAGAGCCTCCTGGTTAAGCTCGCCCTTCTCAGTCAGCGGGGTAACCAGGGCAGCGTAAGCTCCAGCAAGTTTCATGGTTGGTCGTCCTCCTCCAACAGCGTTGTCCGCTCGCTCAGATGCCCCATTTGGCTCGTCAGCCCAGTTTGCCGCATCGCACCAGGTCGTCGGCCGCCCAGCCCAGGTCCAATCGTTCCAGGGTTCGTCGCGTCGGCACGCCGGTCTGCTCGTCCCACCCCATCAGGTAGTAGTAGCTCCTAACGGCCTCCTCCAGCAGGACGGGGTCGATGGCCTGATGCTTCTCGGCCAGACTCCCCCCTAAAGGCGGGGAGAAGAAGCGCTTCGGCAGCCGGTCGTCGGCAGGAGTGAAGCCTTCCCGAACGTTGAAGGCCCGGCCCAGGGTAATGGCCCTCTCCCCCACCAGCATCAACTCCTCCAAGGATGTGTTCCAGCCGGTGGTGGCGTTGACCAGCTGCACCACCTCACCGTAGCTCCAGGGGACGAAGTTGCAGTAGCAGAGGCTATCGGTGACCCCCTGCCACCGGTGTAGTTGAGCGAAGAGGTTGGCCTTTCGCGTGGAAAGCTCGTTGGCCGGCATCGGCTCCAGGACCCCCAGCGGCCTCGCCTCGTTGATCAGGTTGGGGCCTTCCTTCTCGAAGAAGATATCGTGGAGGCCGGTGCCGTGATCGGCCCCGTGGTTCGCCACGGCGAAGGCCAGCCCCAGCCCCTGCTTCAGCCGGGGCTCGTGCATCCCCAACTCCACCCCTTTCACCTGCATTGCCAGGTCCTCGGCCCCGTTGCCGATCCTGGTCGCCGCGACCCTAGTGCCCTCGGACAGGAGGTCGCCGATGCCTTCTCTTCGGGCAATCTTCTCCAGAAGCGCCAGCATCGCCTCGGCGTT